>JAEUWI010000020.1 GCA_016791475.1 Candidatus Hydrogenedentota bacterium | reverse complement strand
AGAAGAGCTACACTGAACTAGGAATGAGAAAAACTCCGAAGGATGCGCCAGAAACGGCTATTCGACACAGAAACTAACTATCTCGTGCTGCTCTTCCGGCGGCGGTATTGGAACCCCGATTCCATAAGTGTATTCGGGATAGAGTCGCAATTGGGATATCCATACGCCCTGAGACTCGCGGGGGACTTTCTTAACGAAGGCCCCCGAAGCAGGTCCGCCACAGACCAGATAAAACTCACTTTCGTACCGAAATTATTCATGAAGACTCCCGGAAGGCAGATGGCACCCTGAACACTAGGGTGCCAGATTCCCTCAAAGGATACCCGCTGGAGTCGAGAGGTGCAAACCGCCCCCTTACTCCCCCGTGCCCGGCACCTCCCACAGCCTGAACGCACTCGGCACGTGGAAATCCGGCTTCGTGGCGTCCGGCCGAACCCAGCTTATCCAGTTGTCGTTGGCTTCGCCGTGGGTGGCGGGGTTGGTGCCGTAGAATTCGGCGCGGAAGAGGCCGAGGCGGAGTTGCACGCCTTCTTTCACCGGCTGGCCGAGGAGTTCGCTGAGGGTAGCGAGAGGGATGGTGGCTTTTACCTTGTAGCCGTCCTTCGTCCGCTCGGCGGTGGTCTTGAGGCCGGGGCAGTTCCAGGTGTTGTCGAATTTGCGGTAGTGGCTGGCTTTGTAGTCGTGTACGCGGCCCTGGCTGTCGATCTCGATGCACCAGTACTCGGCGAGGCGCTCGTCTTTCGCGAAGAAGACTTCGACGCGATCTTCGCCGTCGAGGGTGTTCTCGCCGTTCCATTGTTCGGTGACGACGATGTCGGCGTCTTCGACGGTGAAGGTGAAGTGGAGCGCGTCGTCCGCCGTGTGGGCCTTCACCTCGGTGCGGGGCGCGGGTTTGTCGGCCCAGGGGTAGGTGAAGTCGGTGATGGTCTCGCTCGCGTTTGCGGCGACGCATGCGCCCGCCACGAGTGCGCAAAAAATCCCTCGTTTCATTGCAGTGCCTTTCCGTATTCGTCGAGCTGGGCTTGGGGGTCGCCGTGGAGGCGGAGGTAGTCGGCGTCGATGTAGGTGGCGAAGGTGGAGATATGCTTCACGCCGAAGGCGCGATAGGCGGTGATGTCGGCCTGGAAGACTTCGCTGTTCCAGGGCAGCTTGACAGCGGGACGGTTCCAATTGGAGAACTTGGATACGTCGAGCCAGTACTCCAGCACCTGGGTAGTGTCCGCGCCGAAGCGGACCATGTTTTCCTTGAGGATATCGAGATAGCCGCCGTTGGTGGCGGGGTCGGGGTGCTGGTCGTTGGGCCGGCTGGTGGCGGCGTCGCGATCGGCGATGGACTTCGTGTAGTCGCGCTGGAGCGGGGCGAATTCGAGGAAGATACCTTCCTCGGGTTTCACGTATTTCGGCGCGGCGAGGGTGCTGTGGTAGCTGATGTGGGAGAGCATGGCCTGGGGGTCCACCTCGCGCCGGAGCGCCCGGAGTATGTGATTTTCGACAAGCAGCGCCTGATCGCTCGCATTGAGTTCCTTCGCCTCGGGGCTGTAGTCCCACTTGGCGCCGTCGTCGGGCCAGTAGAAGTAACGGTGGGTCGTCGGGCGAAGAATCTTCGCGATGCGCACGGCCCGCTCCGCGATGATGTCGAGGGCCGCGCTGGAAAAGGGGTTGCAGTTCGCATCGACCACACGCCGCCCGGTCTCGTCCATGCGAAAGAGGGTCGGGTCTTTGTGAAAGTACTCACGCGAGAGCAACTCGCCCATGGCATGCAATTCATACTCCACCGCGATGTCCAACTTATTGCACCGTTCGAGGAAGTCCTGGCCCGCGTCACTCTGGACGAAATCGATGAGCACATCAAGGCGGATGGCGGCGTGAAGCGCGATGGTGGTGATGCCCGCGCGGTGACAACGCTCGGGCCAGTCGGTGAGTGTGAGATCAAAGGGATAGAGCACGATGCCGCGCGTGGGACGCGGCGGGGTCTTGGTGGGCGTCGTTGTGGCTTCCGCCTTTGCCTCGGCGGCGAGCAGCGCGGGCGAAATCACGGGGATGGCGGCGAGGAAGGTTCGGCGATTGAGATGGTTCGGCATGGAATCCTTGGCCTTTGTGAAAATCCAGCGGTGTATAGATTGCCGGGCTGCCCCCGGCGTTGGACTGCGCACTACGGTACCGCGTGGAGCGCAAGGATGTCATCCTCCGGCGCTCAGGCTTTCGAGTGGACTGCTAAACCCGCTTCGCGCATCAACGTGGGTTAGGCTTCCAGTTTTGAGGTATTTTCCCCGACTTTCAGACTGCTGTGGACCCCGCCGCCACGATACCGGGCGTGGTCAACTTCACGCAGCGAAACGTTCTCATGGATTTGCCCCCGCCGCCCAAAATTTGACCCAATCCGCCCCTGCCTTGTATCCTATTGGCTCCCAATTTCACGGTTTTCCCCCTTTTTTTGTATATGCGAGGCCCCCATGCATCCCTTCAGAACTCACACGTGCGGCGTATTGCGCAAGGAACAGGCTGGCGAGAAGGTCCGCCTTTCCGGCTGGGTCCACCGCAAGCGCGATCACGGCGGTGTTATTTTCATTGATCTCCGCGACCATTACGGGCTGACGCAGATTGTTATTAATCCGGACAGCCCCTGCTTTCCCGATGCGGAGCGTTCGCGGAATGAGAGCGTGCTGACGGTGACGGGCGAAGTGATCCTGCGCGCGCCGGAGGCGGTGAATCCGAACATGGTCACGGGCGAAATCGAAATTATCGCCCGCGAGCTTATTGTGGAGTCTCTTTCGGACATCCTGCCCTTCCCGGTGAACCAGGAGCTGGATTCGCCGGAGGAAATGCGCCTGGAGCACCGCTTCCTGGATCTGCGCCGGGAGCGCCTGCACAGCAACATCCTGCTGCGCTCCAAGACGGCGGCGCTGGTGCGGAAGTACATGACGGACCATGGCTTCACGGAGTTCCACACGCCGATCCTCACCAGCTCCTCGCCGGAAGGTGCGCGGGACTATCTGGTGCCGAGCCGCCATTACCCCGGCCATTTCTACGCCCTGCCTCAGGCGCCGCAGCAGTTCAAGCAGTTGCTGATGGTTTCGGGCTTCGACCGTTATTTCCAGATCGCGCCCTGTTTCCGTGATGAGGACTCCCGGGCGGACCGCAGTCCCGGCGAGTTCTATCAGATCGATATCGAGATGTCCTTCGTGACGCAGGACGAGATCTTCGCCCAGCTTGAAGGGCTGCTCTGCACGATCTTCAAGGAACTGTCGAACAAGAAAATCGTCTCCGAAGTGTTCCCGCGCATCCCCTACCTGGAGTCGATGGAGAAGTACGGCAACGACAAACCGGATATCCGCTTTGGCCTGGAGATGGTGGATTGCACGGACCTTTTCGGCCAGTGCGAGCTGAAGGTTTTCGCGAGCCAGGTGGAGACGGGCGGCGCGGTGAAGGTGATCAAAGCGAAGGGCGCGGCGGACCAGCCCCGGAAGTTCTTCGACGACGCGGAGAAGTACGCCAAGACCCAGGGTGCCAAGGGCCTCGCGTGGGTGGCGCTGCGCGACGGCGAGATGAAGGGGCCCATCGTGAAGTTCCTCAGCGAGAGCGAGAAAGCCGCGCTGGTGGAGCGTATGGGCGCGGTGGAGGGCGATGCGCTCTTCTTCGGCGCGGGCAAGCGCGCGGAGACGAACGCGCTGCTGGGCAAGGTGCGCACTTATCTGGGCGAGGCGCTCGAACTCATCGACAAGTCCCTGGCGGCCTTCTGCTGGATCGTGGACTTCCCCATGTTCGAGTACAACGAAGATCACAAGAAAGTGGACTTCAGCCACAACCCCTTCTCCATGCCCCAGGGCGGGATGGAGGCGCTGTTGACGAAGGACCCGCTGGACGTGCTGGCCTATCAGTACGACATCGTGTGCAACGGCATCGAGCTGAGCTCCGGCGCTATCCGCAACCACCGTCCGGACATCATGCTGAAGGCCTTCGAGATCGCCGGATACAATGAAGATGTGGTGAAGAACGAATTCCCGGCCTTGTGGAAGGCTTTCCACTTCGGCGCCCCGCCCCACGGTGGCATCGCGCCCGGCCTGGACCGCATCGTGATGCTGCTGGCCGACGAGCCGAACATCCGCGAGGTCATCGCCTTCCCGCTGAATCAGAAGGCGCAGGATCTGCTGATGGCCGCGCCGAACACGGTAAAGCCGGGCCAGCTCGAAGAGCTCCACCTGCAGATCAAGTATCCGCCAGAGCCGGAGAAGAAGTAAGCCCTCTTGCGATAGTGAATAATCGCGCGCCGGATTCCCTCGGGAGTCCGGCGCTGCTGTTTTCAGGGGGCCGTTACCCGGCTCAGTGGCCCTTGACCCGCGGGTACACGAAGCCGCAGTAGGCCACGAGCAGGGCGCTCGCCGTCAGGAGAAGGACAATGCCCCCGGCGCCTTCGACCACCGGCAGGCGGACGATGTAGTGATTCTGGGGATCCTCGGGATCGTAGCGGACGTATACGACGCCGCCTTCGGTGAGCTCGGCCACGCTGGGCACTTCGGGCGGGGATTCCCGGTGGGCCAGGTCGTTCATCCGCTCCGCGTAGGCCGCGTCCATGGCGTCTGCGGCCTGCTCATATTGCCCCGCGCGGACCATCTCTCGGACGTCGTCGGGAAAGTCCTGCACGCTGTTGAAGCCCTGGGCCCGCAGCGTGTCGAGCAGGGGCGCGGGCACGGCGTCAATCCGGTTGATGCCCCGCTGCCGCAGGATTTCGCGCACCTCGGGGGGCAGGTCATTGAAGCTGTGGTAGCCTTTGCGGGAGAGGAGGGTTTGCACTTCGCCCGGCAGGGCGCGGTAGCGCAGTCGGGCGAGAGGGTCCAGCGGGGTGGAGCCCTGGAAGACCCGCCCCTGAACCACGAAGCGATAGTGAATCCGGATGGCGGGGCGCGCGGCGCTGATGGGGTCGGTGTTCTCCACGAGGGAGGCCCCGATGACGCGACCGGGTACGACGGCCCAGGCGGCGGTGGGCCGCGTGACCCACCACACGACGGCGCTGCACAGCGTCAGGGCCATGAGGGCGACGGCGCAGTACTCCCAGAATCCGAAGTGGAGGTGCCGTTGTTTCTGCCTGAGTCCCATGGCGGGTAGTGCTTCCTGGCGCGGGTCGAATCCGGTCTAGTGACGAGCTTTCCAGCGCGGGTATAGCGCAAAGAGACACCACAATACTAAAACGGAGACGGCAATAGAAAGGCGTAACCACCAGACCGGGTAGTGGTTCTGCGTTGCGTGCAGGCTGTTTCTCCCCGGAAACTCGGGGTCGTAGAGCACCAGCAACGGAAAGCCCGGCTCTTCCAGACGCGACCATTCCGCTTCGGGCAGGGCGTTCGGGCTGAGACTGGTGGGCCACTCCCCCTCCCAGGCGTCGGTGTAGGTTGTGCCCCCGACCTGATACTGATACGCGACGTGAATCCGGTAGGGGGTGCCCAGGGCGCTGCTCGCGTTTTGCACCCGGTGCATGGACAGCACCGTGCCCTCGGCCTGCTGCCAGTCCGAGCCGGGCACGGAAAGGGATCCGCTCACGGCGAATACAACAAGACCGGCCAGCAGGAGAATCAGTGCGATCTCCGCCGGTCCGGTCCGGATGTGCTTCCTGTGCTGATGTAGTGCCACGATCTTGCCCTCGGCTCCAGTATAGCACGGGAGTGAGGTCAAGCTACGCGGTCGTCAGGGCTTGTGCTGGTCCAGTTTCTGCTGGAGTCCGGGCAGGTCGGGATCGAGCCGGAGCGCCCGCTGCCATTCTTCCCGCGCGCGGGTCACATCGCCCTTCAGGAGATAGGCGTCGCCCAGATGGTCGCGGAGTACCGCGTCATCGGTTTCCATGCCGTAAATCGCCTTCTGGATGAGATCCACAGCCTCGGCGCCCCGGCCCTGCTTGTAATACACCCAGCCCATGCTGTCCATATAGTAGGGATTCTCGGGATCGGCCGCCATGGCTTTGTTCAGCAGGGCGGTCGCTTCGTCGAGCTTTACCCCGTTCTCGGCGTAGAGATAGGCCAGGAAGTTCAGGATATCCGGATCGTCCGGAATGAACTGCATGTAGGCCGCCAGGTGGCGCTCGGTTTCCTCAAAATGGTCCAACTCCTCATGGCAGATGGCCAGATAGTAGTGCACCCACTGATCCGGGGTGAACTTGGCGAGGACCGCGTCCAGAATGGGCAGGGCATCCGCGTGTCGTTCCATGTTCATCAGAATCCGGGCGCGGAGGAGCTGGAGGATGCGCGAATCCGGGTGCTTGTCCGCCAGTCGCCCGGTCGCGTCCAGGAGCCAGGTCCCGGCGTCTTCCCGCCCGAAGAGGTAGAGGATATTGTTCAGGAAGGTGCCGCACTCGGCGTCGAAGTCGCCCTCGGTCGAGTCCAGGGCCTTCACGAGGAGCTGGGGGGAGGCACCGGACTCTTCATCGGCCAGCGCGCGGAAGATCATGTCGAAATAGGGCGCGCCCTGGGGCGGGGAAAGTTTGGCGACTTCGCCGAATCGCTTGGCCCGCAGGTGGAGATACATGGAGGCGATGTGGTGCTGGGGCTGGGCCTGGTTGGAACTCAGGATTCGCTGATAGAGCCCGATGGCCTGCTCGAAGCGGCCGAGACGGGCCTGGGCCCCGGCGAGGTTGTCCGCCGCGTCCATATCATTCGGGCGCCCATCCATGTAGGCGCGGAGTTGGGCGATGCATTCTTCGCTCTGGTTCGTCTCCAGATAGAGGACGCCGAGGAGGTATTGGGCGCGCATGTTGCGCCCGTCCAGCTCGAGGGTCTTGCGGAGGGCTTCAATGGCGCCCTCCTTGTCGTCGATGCGGATCAGCACGAGCGCCAGGGCGTAGCGGAGCTCGGCCTTCTCCGGCTCCAGTTCGATAAGGCGCTCGTAGATGTCGATCGCGGCGGTCAGGTCATTGCGCGACTGCTGCAGCTCCACCAGCATGCCATAACCCAGCGCACTGTCCGGCTCCAGCTTGATCGCGGTCTGGAGGGCGGTCATGGCCTCGTCGTAGCGTTTGAAGCGGTGGTAGATCTCGCCGAGCACGACATAAAGGTTGGCCTGGTCCGGCTGCTGTTTAACGGCCTTCTCACACATGGAGAGGGCCGCCTCGTAGTTCTCCTGCTTGAGATAGACCTGGATGAGCTGGATGGTCGGCGTGACCGCATCCGGATCAAGTTCGGGGATCTTGGACAGGGCCTCGATGGACTTGTCTTCCTTGCCCTGCCCCGCCAGCACGACGGCCTCGATGTAGCGGGCGATCGCCTGCGCCTTCGGGTCCGGCGCGCTCTCGTCGCGCCAATTGAGGTTTTCGAGGCCAATGGCCCGCACGGAGGAACAGCCGCAGATACCGGCAAGAAGGCACAGCCATACGATAGACTTGAAGGTTTCTCTCATGCTCTTTCGGGTCCTTCCCGGTAATTAGCTGCCTGGTTCTTCAAACAAGAGGCCGGACTCCCGCGGCCTGCTCAGCGGCGCGAAACTCATCCGGTGTATGGGGCATGGGCCAAAGCGGGCTATCGCATCCAGATGGGCGCGGGTGCCGTAACCCTTGTGCCGCGCAAACCCGTACTCCGGGTACGCCTCGTCATATTCTACCATCAGACGGTCCCGAATTACCTTCGCGATCACGCTGGCCGCCGCGATAGACTGGGAGAGGCTGTCGCCCTTCACAATTTTTCGCTGGGGCTGGGCCAGACCCGGCACCGCGAAGCCATCGATCAGCAGATAATCCGGTGTCGGGTTGAGCGCCTGAACCGCCCGCGCCATTGCGCCATAGTTGGCGCGCTGAATGCCATATTGGTCGATTTCCGCCGATGCGATGACCGCATGTCCGATGGCGTGGCCGTCAGCCATCAACTGCTCAAAATACGTCTCGCGCTGCTCGGCGGTGAGCTGCTTGGAATCGTTGATGCCGGGAACCGGCTCCGCCAGGATGACCGCCGCCGCGACGATAGGACCCGCAAGAGGCCCACGGCCGGCTTCGTCCACCCCCGCGATTCGGCTGAAGCCGAGGGCGGCGGCTTCCCGCTCAAAAGCCAGCATGGGCTCGGACTTCGGGAAGTTTGAGGAGATCGGTTTCATGAATCGGGGGTACCTGAAGATGCCTGCATCATGATGGTGAAGGGATGGGTCTTATGGGACCAATGGGACCAATGGGACCGATGGGACCGATGGAACCGATGGAACCGATGGAACTCAACCATGGTATCGCAAATGTGAATAGTGTTCGCGACCCATACGACCCATACGACCCATACGACCCATAAGACCCATAAGACCCATTAGACCCATAAGACCCATAAGACCCATACGACCCATCCAGGCCTGACGTCGCGTTTTCAAACGGAAAAAGGCGGATGGACCTCGTGTCCATCCGCCGGGCATTCCATAACTCTTTCCGCGGGGCGAAAATTACTTCGCGACGGTCTTGCGCTGCTTCGCCTTGACGCGGGAGGCCTTGCCCATGCGGTCGCGGAGGTAGTAAAGCTTCGCGCGGCGTACCTGGCCTTCGCGGGTCACTTCCACCTTTTCGACGCGGGGCGAGTGCAGGGGGAATACGCGCTCGACGCCTTCGTTGAAAGCGACGCGACGGACCGTGAAGGTGGCGTTGGGGCATTCGCCGCTCTTGCGGCTGATGACGACCCCTTCGAACACCTGGATGCGTTCCTTTTCGCCTTCCACAATGCGGAAGTGAACTTTTACCGTGTCGCCCACATTGAACTGGGGGATAGAGCCGGCGGCCTTCATCTGCTTCTTGCTGATTTCTTCTACCAGGTTCACGTTATTTCTCCCTCTCCGAAATCGGAGCTTCTTGCTCGATTTCGGCGAGCAGTTTCTTATCTTCAGGCTCAAGATCTATCAATAAATCCGGGCGCCGTGCGCGGGTGGCCCGGAGGGCTTCCCGTCTTCGCCAGCGGCGGATGGCGGCATGATTACCGTCGCGCAACACGCCCGGAACTTCCAATTCTCGAAACTTGGGCGGGCGGGTATACTGCGGCGGGCCGAGGATTCCCTGGTAAAAGGAATCCGTCTCCACCGACTCCCAGTCGCCAATCACGCCCGGAATCATCCGGCTCATGGCTTCCACCAGCACGAGCGCGGGCAATTCGCCCCCGCTGAGCACATAATCGCCGATGGAAATTTCCTCGGTCACCAGGGCCTGGGAGACCCGTTCGTCCACCCCTTCGTAGCGGGCGCAAATCAGCACCAGATCCGGCTGGACCGCCAGTTCCCGGACCTTGGCCTGGGTAAGGCGTTCGCCCCGGGGCGACATGAGGATGACCCGCTTCAGGGAATTTCGCGTTCTTAAACTTTCAACCGCCGCAAAGAGCGGCTCGCACTTCATCACCATTCCGGCGCCGCCGCCGTAGGGACTGTCGTCCACGGTGTTGTGCCGGTCCGTGGCAAAATCCCGAATATTCGTCAGCGCCACCTCCATCCGGCCATCCGAGAGGGCCTTCCCGAGCAGGCTGGCCTGCAAGGGGCCCGCCAGCATTTCGGGAAACAGGGTGAGGATATCGATTCGCATTCCTCGTCCGCTCCCGGTTGCTACGCTTCCACGATGAAGGGCGACACATCGCCCGTACTAATCGTGGCCGTTTCGCCGTCCACCGACACCATCACCGCGTCAATCGCCGGCAGTATGCATCGTGTTCCGTCGGGCCTGGCCACCGCAAAGGCATCGTTGGCGGGGCCTTCGTACACTTCACAGACGGTTCCGAGCACTTCGCCCGACGGCTGGACCACCGCCATGCCGATCAGATCGGCGAGCCGCCAGTCCGTACCGGGTCGGGCGGGCCATTCCTCCAGGGCCACCACCACCTTCACGCCCTTCAGTCGGCCCACGATATCGCGGGACACGCCGGGCGCGAGCGCCACCACCGCCACCGATTCATCGCTCTTGATCGAAGCCACCTTGCAACGCAACGGCCTGCCGGGCGATTCCTGAAAGTGGATCCAATCCAGCCCGGCAAACACATAACCCAGACCGGGCCGGATCGCTATCCGGAGTTCCCGGGTGCGCGGATTCACCGATCGCACCCGGCCCGTTTCGCGCCACGTGTCATCCATGGGCGGTCCGCCCCGAACTACTCAACGATTTCCAGGTTGGCGTAGACGTTGGTCTTCGCGGCGGCGGAACTCACCAGCGTGCGGATGGCTTTCGCCGTACGGCCATTCTTGCCGATAATCCGCCCCATGTCCTCCGGGTTTACCCGGAGTTCATAGTTCTGGCTCTCTTCGCCTTCCGCCACGAGCACCTGCACGTCGTCGGGGTGTTCCACCATCTTCCGGGCGATGAACTCGATAAGCTCTTTCACGATGGGTTATTCCGCCGCCGCTTCTTCGGTTTCGGCCGCCTCTTCCGCGGGCGCTTCGACCGCGGCGGGCTTTTCCTTAACCGGAGGCGCTGCGTTGTAACCCTTATCCGGCACTACGCCGCCCTTCACCGCAACGACGGTCTCTTCGGGCTTCGTACCTTCGGCGTGGTGTTTCATCACGCCGAGTTTGCGCAGCAGGCTCTTGGCGGTCTCGGAAGGCTGGGCGCCTTTGTTCAGCCACTCAAGGGTCTTATGAACGTCCACTTCGGAGATCGGCTCGGGGCGCGCGCAGGGATGGTACACGCCGAGACTGTCGATCTCGGGACCGCGATCCCGGTGGCGGGAGTCGATAACCACGATGCGGTAGTAGGGTTTGTGGGTGCGTCCACCCCGGCGCAAACGAATGCTGGTTGCCATGGTATTCCTCTTTGTTCGGATGGTCTCACCACCCGGTACCGAAGGCCGGACGATGCCGCCGGCTCTTCATCAAAACAGTTTCTAACTGGGTATGGAATTCGTCAATCGGATCAGCGGAAACGGGGACCGGCGCCGCGAATGCGTTTGCCGCCGACACCGCCCATGATCCGCTTCATCATCTTCTTCATCTTGTCAAAATCTTTGAGGAGCCGGTTCACCTCCTGGATGGAGGTTCCACTGCCCACGGCGATGCGCCGACGGCGGCTCCCGTTGATAATCTTGGGATGCTGCCGCTCTTTGATGGTCATCGAGAGGATAATGGCCTCGATGTACTTCATCTCCTCCTCCGCACCCTCCATCATTTCCGGCTTGGAGCCCATTACTTTGCTCATGCCGGGAATCTTCTTCATCAGATCGCCCACCGAGCCCATCTTGCGCACCTGGCGCATCTGGGCAAGGTAGTCCTCCAGATCCATCGTGCCTTTTTTGATCTTCTTCTGGAAGGCAACCGCCTGCTCCTTGTCCACCACCTCCTGCGCCTTTTCCACCAGCGACACCACGTCGCCCATGCCCAGAATCTGGTCGGCCATGCGGCGCGGATGGAAGGTGTCCAGCGCATCCAGCTTTTCGCCGGTACCCACGAACTTCACCGGGCAACCGGTGACTTCAATCAGGCTGATGGCCGCGCCACCACGGGCGTCGCCATCCATCTGGGTAAGAATCACACCCGTAAGGGGCAGGGCATCATGGAACTGCTTCGCGGAGTTCACCGCGTCCTGGCCGGTCATGGCGTTGGCCACGAAAAGGATTTCGTGGGGCGTCACCTGCGTCTGGATCCGGCGCACTTCGTCCATCATCGCCGTGTCCACGTGGAGACGGCCCGCCGTGTCCAGAATAATCACGTCGCAACCGCGCATCTGGGCTTCGCCTCGGGCCATCAGGCAGGTATCCACCGGATCCGCCTTCTCGCCGAGGCTGAAGAATTCCGCGCCCGCCTGCTCCGCCACCACTTCCAACTGCTTGATGGCCGCGGGACGGTACACGTCCGCGCCGACCAGCAGGGGCTTGCGTCCTTTTTTCTTCAACTGCAGGGCCAGCTTGCCGGCCGTCGTCGTCTTGCCCTGGCCCTGAAGGCCCACCAGCATGATGATCGTCGGCGCCTTGTCCGCCATTTTCAGGGGCGCACCGGAGGTACCCATGATCTTGACGAGTTCGTCGTGAACGATCTTGACAATCTGCTGTCCCGGCGCGATGCTGTCGAGCACCTTCTCGCCGACCGCCGCCTCCTTCACTTCATCGATAAACTTCTTCACCACCTTGAAGTTGACGTCAGCCTCCAGGAGGGCCAGGCGGATCTCCTTCAGGGCCTCTTCCATGTTCGCTTCCGTCAGGCGACCCTGACCGCGAATATTCTTGAAGGCGGATTCTAGCTTTTTGGAAAGACTTTCAAACATAACGCCACGCTCTATCCGTTACCGCGCCCTAACCGAGGACTGCGGGCCGGCCTCCATGCGGATCCGTGCCGGGTTCGCCCCAGCCCAGATACCGGATCAGGCGGTTGATCTGCTCACCATCTATACGCGCATCATGCCGGTCGGCACTCTGCATCTTGCCACAGGCCTCAAAGCGGCGGCTGCGGCGAAGGTCGACGGCGCCCAAAAGGCGGCGCTCGCTCGCCAGGCCCAAAGCTCGCCGCAGGCGGCTGAGGGAGGCCAGGTTAAATCCTGCTATACTGTTGTCCAACTCTTTCATATCCCAGCGAGATGTCGCGGGGGCCGAAAGGGTGGCGTCCTGCCAGGCATCGTGATGAATTCCGTCGCTGTGAAGTCCAGGAGTCTCGCTCAGCAGGGAGCGGAGTTGTCGCGCAAGCCCGCAACCACTCATGGCGGGCTCCGCCGCAAAGCGATCCAGCGTGGTGTCTGTAATATGGCGAATGCAGCCCGCGTTCACTTCGGCTTCCACCAGGCAGGCTTCCAACGCGGAAAGGCAGCGACCCAGCACGGCCATGGTGACCGTCTCGGCGCTGCGCAGCGCGGCGAGGATACCCTCAACTTTGGAATAGAACGCCTGATTAAACACGTGTATGCATGACTCTTCGGCCGGAAGCCTTTGGGAACGTTGCCAATAGACAGATCACACCTGTGACCGGTCGGGAAGTATAGCATGGGGCGGGACGGTCAATCAACCGGTGAACGTGCGAAATTGGAGGAGCCGAGTCGGACGTCTTATGGGTCCGACGGGTCGTATGGGTCCGACGAGTAGGGCAGTGACAATTTCATACCGACCTATACGACCCATAAGACCCATAACGACCCATTCTTCCTGGCTGCGGACTCCAACTTCCCTCCCCTAAGATCGCGCTCTGCAACAAGTTGCAACGCCCGGCCCAAAACAGTAGCATAACGGGTGAATAAACCGGCGGGACAGGGGTACTACGATCATTATGATGGAGCAATCGATTCACAACGAAACCGAAGTGATTGCGGCCGCCGCGCGCGGTGACCGCAGGGCCTTCGGGCAATTGGTTCGGGCCTATCAACGGCGCGCCTATGCCGCCGCCTATAGCCTTGTCGGCAACCGGGACGACGCCTTGGAGCTGTCGCAAGATGCTTTCGTGAAAGCCTTTAAGGCCATGAAGCGTTTCGACTTATCCATGCCCTTCTACCCGTGGCTGCACCGGATCGTGCGCAACACGAGCCTGAACCATCTGAAAAAGAAGAAGCGCCGGGGGGAGTCGTCTCTCAATGAGATGATGGAAAGTGGCTTTGACGCCCACGACCCGGCTCTGACTCCGGACGACAGCGCGTCGCGCGTGGAACTGCTCAAGCATATCCAGCGCGCGATGGATGAGTTGACGCCCGAACAACAGGAGATACTCCGCCTCCGCCATTTCATGGAGCTGTCCTATGGCGAAATCGCGGCGTCGCTCGAAATTCCCCAGGGTACCGTAATGTCGCGATTGCACGGCGCCCGCAAGAAATTGCGCACGATCATGGAATCGCTCAACCAGGAGGCCGCCGCAGTCTGATCATGAACAGCTTTACCCGAAAACATCAACCCGCAGCGCGGGAACCCATGGCCCCAACCCGTCGGGAGGTGACGCCATGAGCCGGAGCGATGAAGAATTCCGCGTGTTGATTTCCGGCTATCTGGACAACGAACTGGAGCCCGAAGTCCGGGCCGAGCTGGAGGCCCATCTGGAAGAGTGCCCAAGGTGCCAGCGGGAGCTGGACACGATGAAGCGACTCTTCTGGGGAACGTCGGCGGCCTTCGCCGCGGACGATCTGCCTGAGGAAACCTGGGACGAGTTCCTCGACAACGTATACAACCGGCTCGAACGTAAAACCGGGTGGGTGGTGTTCGTTTTCGGCGTGCTCGGCCTGGCTGTCTTCGGGGCCTACGTGTTCGTCATGGAACCGTGGACCTCAGCGGTGCTCAAGCTGATGCTTGCGACGCCAGTCGCCGGTCTGGCAATCTTGTTTGTTTCCGTGCTGCGCCAGCGGCTGGAAAACCTCAAGACTGACCGCTATACCAGGGAGATACACCGTTGATCGTCGCCACTACGCCCGATGTGCATGGCAAGAGAATTGTCGAGACCCTCGGCCTCGTCCGGGGAAGCACCGTGCGCGGCAAGCACCTCGGCAAGGATATCCTCGCATTTCTGCGCAACCTGGTGGGCGGCGAGATCCCCGAGTACTCCAAGATGCTCGCCGAATCCCGCGAACAGGCCCTGGACCGCATGATGGATGCCGCGGAGCGAATCGGCGCGAATGCCGTCCTGGCCGTCCGCTTCACCACGGTCCACATCACCCCCGGCGCGGCGGAAATCCTGGTTTACGGCACCGCCGTGCGCCTGGAAGACGTATAGATCGTGGAGCGTTCGAGCACTACCTGAAGGGGGCCGTGCAATGCTGAAACCTGTATCGGATAACACGCTGCGCAACGTTGCCGCAGGTTCTATAATCGTCGGCGCACTTTCGTCTTTATTCTTCATTGGTAGATCGAATGGTGCCGTTGTTGTCATCCTATTGGTGTCGTTGTACGCAGGAATGGCGATAAACTCTCTTCGCGTTGCCAAGCCCACCGCCCCGTCCAGCCTGACTGCTCTCAACCCGAGCACGGTTTGGTGGCGACGTCCTGCTTGGATCGTTTTCCTGTTTTGTCTTTCGTACGCCCTGTACCATAGATACGGGCACTGACAGCGTGGTGAAGTTGGGTCTGCTGAGAGTCTGTGATTTAATTGCCCTGCGGGAGCACGGACTTTCCAGTCCGTGATATTCGTACGACGGAGTCGCACGAAACGCGGGTAAGAAAACCCGCGCTCCCGATGTCGCGTTCGCTTTGGTGAATCATTAACTTCCGCTGAACCTTTCTGCCCCGCGGTCCACCACGAATCACTTTGGAATTTCTTCGGGCTTTCCACGCTCCACGATGAGCAGGCGCTTGCCGTCCGACAGAGTCATGGTGTTGTGGGCGGGGTTGAACTCGCTGATGCTCCACTCCCCGTGGAGCTTATCGCCCAGCACGAACTGCTCGCGCCGCTCGGTGCCGTCCGGCTGCGTGATAATGAGGGAAAACTTCGGCTGGGAAGCTTCGCCGTCCACTACGCCGCGCAATTCCACCATGACGCCGGAACCCGACGTGGTTGCGCTCCCAGTTCCCTCGCCTTCCGGGGGGAAGAAGGTTTCCAGATCCACCGCGAAGGGCTCCAACTGGAAGGTCTGCTCCAGTACGGTCCCGTCTCCCCATTCCGGTCGAAACTGGACGCGGTAGGTGCCGGGAACGAGCTGGTGGTGCACGGCCACCTGGCTGCCCGCAGCCACGGGGACACCAACGTCGAGGTTGATCCCGGAGTTGACCTCGCCCACGGTGACACCCGGGGGCGCGCCGGCATCGATCCAGGCATTATCCGGACCCTGGAGTTCCATGACGTAGTCCGATGCCCGGGGAACGCTGACCCGGTCACCCCCAAGCCAGAAAGCGCGATTACCCCGGTTGCGAAGGGGGACGGTCACCGCGTAGGCGCCGGACGCGGCGTCGGGCTCCATAGTGACGGCTTCGAGGACGGGGAGTGCGCGAAGATAGCCCGCGTAATCGTTTAGAATTCCCAGGGCAAGCGCCGTACCGGCGGCGACCAGCACCGGTCCCATCCAGCGGAGTCCGGGAAGGGCCGCGTAGGAAACCAACACCGCGATTGCCGCCACACCCCAACCGCACAACAGCATCTGTCCGCCCAGGGAAGCCCACCAGGGCTCTCCGGCACGAAGGGTCGACCCTGCGGGCCCTACCGCGCCCAACTCGTACTGAAAATAGGCGGCACCGGCGAGGGTCAGAATCAGCCACATGGCGCCCAGCGCCAGGGCCCTGGGACCGCGCGCTGCGAGGGTGACCGAAAGGCCCAGAAATGCCCCACCGACGAAAAGGCCCAGCGTCAAGCCCTGAAAAACGGCCGGATTGCCGCCGGGCACATTGTCGCCCAGGGGGACGAAGATCACCGAAAGCAACAGCGCGCTGCCGAGCCAGCCGAGCCAGGAATCGACGCCGAGACCCCGCTGCTGGGTGCCGGGGCGCGCCAGGCGCTCGAGGAAGGTGCCCCGGGGATTGGGCACATCGGATATGGTATTGGCGTTCAACGCCCGAGTCGCCAGGTTGCGGGCGCGCTTGATGTCCAGTTGCGCCCGAAACAGGGACTCTTCGAGAACCTCGTAGGCCGCTTTCGTTATCGCGCCGGATTCAAGCTGGCGGCGCTTCAAGTCCAGGTGGGCCTGGATGGCGCTGGAATCTTCTTCACAATCCTGTATCACCTGCTGGAGACGGGCGCGATAAAAGGCCACCCCCGTCCTGGCCCGCTCGCGCTCGGCGTCCGTGTCCGCGCGCTGCGCCTTCATCTCCTCAGCCGGTATTTTCCCATCGAGATTGGCCCGGTGCAGCTCGTTCAGGCGCCGGTCTGCCTTTTCCCGTTGCCGGAGGGCCTCTTCCAACTTGAGCACGGAATGCTCGATCGGCAGGCTGTCCAGCTCGCGCGCCAGGGGGAATGGGGCGTCGATGGAATCCACGGGCACATCGGCCAGCGCCACATCGGCGTGCCCCCCGGCCATGTGGGGATCTTCCGTGGAAAGCCAGCCGCGCAGATTCTGGTGGCGACAGGCCAGGACCTCGCGCCGTTTGCGAAGGGGAAGGACGCGCTTGCTGAACTCGGGGTAATCCGTTTCCGCTCCGCGGAGCGCGGCCGTCTCGCGGGCCAGCCCCTCCCGGAGGGACTGCAACTCGGACGCCACGTCGATCAGTTCGTCGCGCATCTTCTTTTCGAGCGTCTGGCGGGCTTTTCGCGCCAGCCCCCGGTAACTCATCAAGGTCGTCTGGTCGAGTTCCGACGCCTTGCCGCCCCGCAGATCGGCCAACTGGGCGTTGACCTTGGCTTCATAGTTGCACAGCCGCCCGAGGGGCTCATAGAGCACGAAGGGCACCGGCGCAAGGTCGTCCGCTTCGCCCGAAAGCACGACATCGTCCCCTTCCGCCTCGGAATTCGTTTCGCTGACGGGCTCCGGCAGGGCAATGACGTCGCGCTGAGATGCCCGCAGGTATTCGGGGTGATCCTTGAGGTACAGGGTGTGGGTGCCCTCGGGCAGTTCTTCCCGCGACGGAATGCGGATCTTCTGTCGGCAGGCCACGCATTTTCCGGGCTTGCCAAGCATGTTGCTCGTGATTTTCATCTTCTGCCCGCAAAGGCAATAGAGTCGGAGTTCTGTAGAACGGGCTTCAGACATGCTGGGGTTCCTCGACGGCTCGGCATACGATATCGCGTGGCCCGGATAAAAGCAAACCGCCCATCGCGGGGAGTCATCAGACGGATCAGACTGATCAGACGGATCGGTTCGGCCCGATCAGTCGGATCGGTCTGATCGGTCTGAAAGTCCACCACCCATAGCACAGCGACCACTGTTCCACCTGCGGCGGCTCAACTCTCAACGGTCCAGTATCGCGTCGGCCCGCCACCGGGACTTTAACTTGCGCCCCAAAACGCGGTACCATAGCGCCTCTGACCCCCAAACCAAAGGAAGCCCCCCGTGTCCCATCCCGCTCTCACCGCCTATTTGTCGAAAACGGCCCCCGAATCCATCGATACCGGCTTTCTGGGCTATATCGCCAACCTTGCCGAGACGGCCAAAGTCGCCCCGCAGATTTCCGCCGCCATCGTGCAGGAACTGGCCGATCAGCGCGCCTACCTGAAGCTGATCGCCAGCGAGAACTACTGCTCACTGAGCACCCAGCTCGCCATGGGTAATCTGCTGACCGATAAATACGCCGAAGGCTTCGCCGGCCAGCGCTTCTATGAAGGCTGCGACAACGTGGACGCGGTGGAGGCCTACGCCTGCGAGCAGGCCTGCAAACTTTTCGGCGCGGAACATGCCTATGTCCAGCCCCACTCCGGCGCGGACGCGAACATGATCGCCTTCTGGGCCATTCTCACGGCGAAGGTGGAAGTGCCCGAGCTGGAAGCGCTCGGCTCGAAGGATCCTTCCAAACTCTCCCAGGAAGACTGGAGCAAGGTGCGCGCGGCCCTGGGCAATCAGCGTCTGCTGGGCATGGACTACTACTCCGGCGGCCACCTGACCCACGGCTATCGCCGCAATCTGTCCGCCAAGATGTTCGACGCCTACAGCTACGCGGTCGACCCCGCGAATGGATTGCTGAACTACGACGCGATCGAAGCCCAGGCCAAGGAAATCAAGCCCCTCATCCTCCTCGCGGGCTACAGCGCCTATCCCCGCACCATTGATTTCAAACGCATGCGCGCCATCGCCGACAGCGTGGGCGCGGTGCTCATGGTGGACATGGCCCACTTCGCGGGCCTCGTGGCGGGCGGCGTGTTTGAAGGCGACTTCAATCCCATCGCCCACGCGCACGTCGTGACTTCCACCACCCACAAGACCCTGCGCGGACCGCGCGGCGGCATCGTGCTGTGCAAGAAGGAATTCGCGGAATACGTGGACAAGGGCTGCCCCCTCGTCATCGGTGGCCCCCTCCCCCACGTCATGGCGGCCAAGGCCATCGCCTTCACCGAGTCCAACAAGCCCGAGTTCAAGGACTACGCGAAGAAGATCGCCTCCAACGCGAAGGCCCTCGCAGCCGCCTGCATTGACGAGGGCCTCACCCTCGCCACCGGCGGCACGGACAACCACCTCATGCTCATCGACGTGCGCACGAGCTGTGGTCTCACAGGACGCCAGGCGGCCGGCGCGCTCCGTGAATGCGGCATCACGCTGAACTACAACTCCCTGCCGAACGACCCCAACGGCCCCCTCATCACCAGCGGCCTCCGCATCGGCACGCCCGCGACGACCACGCTCGGCATGGGCCCGGATGAGATGAAAGAAATCGCGACGATCATCAAGTTGGTCATCAGCGGCACCCAGGCCGCAGTGCTCACCTCGGGCCCCAACGCCGGCGAACCCAGCAAGCGCCTCCACACGCTGGATGCGAAGGTGCGCGATGAAGCCCGTGGGATGGTGAAGGCGCTGCTGGATCGATTCCCGGTGTATCCGCAGTTGGATTTAGCGTTTTTGCAGGAACACTTCGGGAAGTAATTTCCCACACATCAACGAATTATGTCGCCCCCGGATTGCATCACGATCCGAGGGCGTTTTTGTTGGAGGAGGAAAAGGATTTTGAAACCACAAAGAACCCAAAGAGCACAAAGAATGTTCTTCTTTCTCTGTGCTCTTTGCGTTCTTTGTGGTTCCGATTCCGGTAGGACGATCAAAGTGCAATCAGGTTAAGTCGATGGCACGCTTATGCGAAAACGGTCATGTTTTCATGGAGAAATTCCGGGGCAAAATCCGCCCCATTCTCCCAGACGATGGTGTTCAGTTCCGGGTCCACGCGGAAACGCCGAAATTGCTCCAGATCCGCCAATGGACCGAAGACTTCGCCCTCCAACTCACCCCCGAGGTCGATTTCCCCTTGCGCGCCGTCATTGAAGCGCAGCCAGATCGTGTGGTCGTGCAGATATTTCGCTTCGGTCACGTGCAGAAACATGGCTTACTCCAATGGCGCAATGCCGAGAAGCGCTCGCTTGTTGGTTGACCGCTCCCAGTTTTCTTCCAGCTCGTTTTGGTGTAAAACCCGCCACTCTTCAATCATAGCCAAGGCTCTACGTGACATGCTGCCCGTAATATCTCCCGTCAGAATCTCGACGGTAACCTCGTCGCCCTGATACTTCGCATGAAAATGCGGCGGCGCATGATCGTTCCAATACATATAAACTGCGATACCGTAGAAGCGGCTCAAGATTGGCAAGTCTATGAGTCCCTATCTGATAGTCGGGGAAGTGAATCACAATAATGGAAGTCGCGCTTCAGGCCCATCGACGATCCGTTCGACTCACGGTTTCGCAGGGTGTTTCGTTACAATCTAATTTCAACGCCTAGATTATCGCATTTTTGGTGCGATTCGACAACCACACTGGAACTTAATCCAAATGCGACCAAATACTGGATCCCGACTTGCAATATTCTTGAAGGTGACTGCCTTTTCTTTGGTCATCTTGTGTTCCGTCCCAACTCCCGCAGCCCCGATCCCCACACCGCCCGCGGACTACTCTTACATGTGGTTCAATTATGGCGTACGTGATCCCCGGATGGTCTTCAGCATTCAGACGAACCACTATGCGCTGTCGTATGACCTGAACAACATGCTCTTGACGCACCTCCATCCGCTGGCCGCGCCGTTGTCGCAGGAAGCGGCCTTGATGCAGCCGAATGAAGAACTCTTCGGCGCGAATACCGCGTCGCTGGGAATCAAGGTCACCGTGGACGGCACGGAGCTTGCCCTCACGGGCGCGGGGACGCGGGCGACGCGGGACAACGCCCCGGGCGAGACGCCGCTGGTGGAGAATGTCATCCCGGAAGTGGAGCATGCCCATCTGGTGGACAGTGGGCGCTTTTTTCAACGACGCTGGATCGAGGATCTCAAGTGGAGCGCGGAAGCGCCCGCGATCTCGAAGAAGAGCGGCCTGGAGATCAGCTCGTGGCCGGATCGGGTGTCGTTCGTCTTGCGCGTGGTTTCGGAGTCGACCATCGAAAAAGGCAGCCTCGAAATGACGCTGGATCTGGAGGACGTATATCACCAGCTTTCTTCGAATGGCGAGGCGCGGGCGCTGCTATCATCGCAGGGCGCGGGCTATGTGCTTTTGCCCGTCACCGAGGGCACGTCGATCCGCACGGAGCCCGCTTCGGGCCGGATAACGCTTCGCGCGGAGGTGTCGGCCTTGGAAGCGGGTGCGGAACGCGCCTTGGGCCTTGCGGTCTATCCCGTAGCGGCGGCGGGCGCCGCTGCGCTCGATGCAGTGGCATCAGAGCGTGGCGGGATCACGATCACATCGAAGCAATTCGCGCCACAGGAGGCGGCGTTGACGACCACGTACGACGCTGCCCACGGCTGGCATCGCGTGGGCCTGCGCAATGACATTGAAGGCAATAACAAGGACCCGATGAACTTTGATCGAATGGAACGGGTGGCGCTGTCGCTGACGAACAACGGCGATACTCCGCGCGTTGCCCGCCTGCTCTTCGAGAAAGATAAGGCCACGGGGGTCTTTGGCATCGTGGGTATCTCCCCCATGATCCGCGACTTGGCGGGTAATCCCACGGGGATTCCCGTGCAGATTTCGAAGAACTGGCACCAGCGTGCGGAAGCTCCGCAGCGTTTCGAGGGCGGCTGGTACCACGGCTTCACCATGATCGAAGTACCCCCGAAAAGCTCCGTGGATTTGGAGTACACGAGCGTCAACGCCCATTGGGGCGGCGCGCCCGCCGCGTCCCACGCCCAACTCAGCCTGGTGGGCTGGGGCGCGAACCAGCTCTGGGATCAGGCGGCCATGGGTTCGTGGGGCGAGCAGCTCTGCTTCGAGCCGGACCAGACGCAGATCGGTGGAGCGGTATTGGACACGCGTCCGCTTATGGTGCGCGGCTTTCGGGAGAACTCGCTCCAGTGGGGCTTCGGCGTGAATGTGGGCGGCGCGGATTTCCTGGTCTATTACGACAAAGAGCGTAATAAACAGTGGAACAGCCGCATGCGCACCCAGTATCGGCGCGTGGGGCCGAACCTGACCGAAGTGACCTATGGGGGCCAGAGTTACGACGGCAAGATCGACACGCGCGCGACCGTGAGCCTCTACCGCAGCGACGATATCACCCGGGGCATCTACCGCTTCCGCCACGATGTGCGCCAGCCGGTGGATTTCTCGCGCATCGTGTTGTTCCAGTGCGGCGGCGATGACTACAGCTACACCTCGGAACGAAAGTTCGCCTGGGGCAACGAGAATGGCCTCGTAAAAGAATGGGACACCCAATGGGGTGGCGACCGCTATCGCACCGAGCCCTTCGAGGTCACGGGGCGCACGCCCTGGTTCTCCATGCACGAAGTGGATTACCACCATATTCCCGAAGACCTGCCGAACAACGCGAATCGCGGCATTATCCTCCGCGAGTGGAAGGCGCAACTCGGCGGCGAGCCGGCGCAGCCCTGGGCGGCGGAGCGGGGCGCGCACGTGCGCGGCGCGGATACCTCGCTGATCGACATTCTCCCGCCGCCGACGGTGACGCAGTTGCTTCCGGGCGACTTTGTCGAGGCGGTAGTGGAGCATGTGGTGGTGGCGGAGAAAGCGGAGGAGTACTACGGGCCCAACGAGGCACTGAAAGCCGCGCTTGCGCAGCATGCGAACACCTGGCGCATGATCGAGCGCGAAGCGAAGGGAAACGACTTGACCGTGGAGGTGACTGTGGGCTCGGCGGAGCTCGCCCGTCCCACGCGGGTGCGCACCCTGGACAACAGGGCAGAATTGCGCATCGAAGGCGGCCTGGGATTCGTGCCGGTGACCTTTACCGGGCTCTCAACGCATGCGACGCCGACACTGGAGATCAGCGAGGACGGCTTGGCTTGGGTAGTTGTGGATCAATCGGTCCACGGCAAGGATTTCTGGCAAACCGATTTCGATCAGGCGACAAAGACGTGGGAGATCACCTACACACTGCCCTTCGACACGCCGGGGGACGCGCGGAAGGTGCGGTGGTTGCGGTTTTCGCTGGAGTAGTGCGACGGGGTGTATTGTGGGCTGGGGGCGAAGGGCTGATCTATTTCTTGCGGACGTCAGATGATCGACCGCAATACATTGTGCGTGACACAAAAGGGCCGTTCACGTTAACGCTGGTTCCAGGATCACCTCGCCGCGGGCACACGAACCGGCGTTGCCGGATCGCGTGGCACGCTTGAAGTGATACGTTGACTGTCGAGGACGCCTCTTAAAGAAAATGGCGGACCGAAGTCCGCCATTCATCTTGACAGGCCGCTCCCTCAGAATTTCGTGTAGATCCCGATCAACGTGCCCACGGGTTCATTCAGCGGCTGCTCGCCCGTCGGGGAATACTTGATAAAGTTCACGTGTCCGTCCATGTACAGCACATTGGAACCACCGGGGATGTGGTTGTACGCGCGGGGGTGGATGGAGATGCCGTCAAACATAACGTAGATGTTCGACTGGCCTTTGGCACTTGCGCCGGGGTTGTTGATGTCCGTAATTACGAAGCGTTCCACGCCCTCGCGCAGGCGCAGGATGCTGTTGCCGCCGCCGGAGCCGTTGCCCGGCGCCGTAGAGGAGACGTCGACGTCCTTGTTGATCCCCGCCAGGGGACCCAGCGGCATCGGCGCGCCACCCCAGTACGGCAAGAACGTTGCAAAGAAGTTGTTCATTACCCAGGCCCATTGGACGGGCACCGGTTTGGTCGTATCCGCGCCGTAGGCCGACGCCGCCATGGCGAGGGTGGGAACGGCGCTGATGGCCACCTGAGGATCGTCCACATCGTTGCGGTCCAGCAGCCACCCGAAGTACTGATAGCTCGTGTCCACGCCGCGGGCGCAGTTTCGAAAGCCCGTGCTGCCGTAGTGGAGGCACCAGTTTCCGCTGGCATCCTTCATGGCGGCCTCGGCCGTCGTCAGGTCCGCCGTGGACGGGCAGAGAAGAGTACCGGGATCCGACAGGTACTCGGGGTAGATCTGGGGGGGGAAGGGGCCCGCGTCGAAGGCACCGGCCCGGGTGCCGGTCGCGGTATCGATGCCGCCCAGGGCGATGTTGGGGTATATTTCCCCGTCGGACTCGTTGGCGTACATCTTGAACACGAGGCCAAGCTGCTTAAGGTTGTTCTGGCAACTCGCACGGCGGGCCGCTTCCCGGGCCCGGGCCAGTGCGGGCAGCAGAATGGCCGCCAGGATACCGATGATAGCGATAACCACCAGCAGCTCGATCAGGGTGAAACCATTATTCTTTTTCATTTTCTGAATCTCTCTTGCCGAAGCACGAAAACATAGGTTTATTATACAGAACATCCGGATCATATACTATCCATTTCTCAATGCAATTTTCAATAAAGTTTCATCTCGTAACATCGGGACTATATAGATTGCCGCCGCTCTACCAGCAATGGCGTTGCATGGTCCGATCTTGAGGCCCGGTCCATCTTTCGCGTAGGCTGGTCCTGCCGACAGGCGACACGAAGCCTGCCGCGACTTGACGCTTTCACGAATTCGGGAGAACCTCATGCTCACGCGCACCCTTGCCACCGCCCTGCTGGCCGCCACCTCGCTCCTCACAGCCACCACCCCTGCGGACGAAATCGTCCATGAAAAGTACGAGTGGAGCGATATGTGGGTGACGAATGCCGACGTGGAAAACGGCGCACCCCGGGTGCTGCTGGTGGGCGATTCCATTGTGCGGGGCTACTACGGCGGCGTGGAAAAAAATCTGGGCGAAGGCGTGAACTGTGCGCGCTATTCCACGTCGAAATTTTTGAGTCACCCGGACTTCCTCACGGAACTCGGGGTAATGATCAAACGATTCCACTTTGACGTGATCCACGTGAACAACGGTCTGCACGGCTGGGGTTACACCGAGGAACAGTATGAGGCGGGCGTGGAAGCGCTCATCGCCTTTCTGAAGAAGGAATCTCCCGACTCGACCATCGTTTGGTGCATGACGACGCCCGTGCGCGACAGCAAGGATCTCTCCAAGCCCGACGCGGACAAGCAGGCACGGGTGGAAGCGCGCAACGCCATCGCCGCCGCCATTATGAAAAAGCACGAGATCGCCGTCGATGACCTCTACGCGGTGGTGGTCGAGGACGATGCGAATTTTTCGCCGGACGGCGTTCACTTCAGCGAGGCGGGCAAAGAGAAGCAGGCGAAGCAGGTGGCCGACGTGGTCCGCCCGCTGCTGCCGGCCGCGAAGGTCGCACCATGAGCGCCGCAAGCGCACTTGTCCGCCACGAGGGCCACACGCCGCGAGAGCGCAGCGCCTGCGGCTGGCGCGACCGCCTCATCAGCCATGAAGATGCGCCGCTGCACCCGGCGGCCTGGGCCCACGCGGTGGACATCGACGGCGCCAAACTCCATTTCCACAAGGTGGCCACGGAGCTGTATTACGTGCTGGAGGGCGAGGGGACCGTCACCCTGGATGGCGAAGCGCACGCGGTGCAAAAAGGCTCCCTCGTCCATATACCGCCGGGCGTCGTCCATGGCGCGAAGGGAAAGATGCGCGTGCTGGTGGTGGGGATTCCCGACATCGCAGATGGAGACTATTTTGAGGCCTGAAAACGCCAAGGCCACACGGGGTGCGAAATCCGGGCGGCCTCGGCGCTGGAGAGAGATTGGTACTTATGCGATGCGACGTTCCCACGGGCCCGTGATGGCCAGGGTGATGCCGTCGTGCTGGATGTTCACGAAAAGCGTGGTTCCGTCCGGCGAGAAGGTCGCGCCCGCCAGTTCGGAATTCCGTGCCGTGGCGTTGCGCCCGAACTTGTAGATCCGGCCCTCGGGGGTCACGCCCACGAGAAACTGCTCGCCCGATCCGTCTTCGCAGACCACCAGATCGCCCCAGGGGCTCACCGTGATATTGTCGGCGTTGTCCAGCAGCCCCGCGCTCTGGGACTCGATGGCGAGTTGCAGGTAGCCCGGCGATACGTGCTCCGCGTCGGTGCCTTCGGCCGGACTCGGATGATAGCGCCAGATTTGCCCCTTCTGGATCGGCCCGCCGTTCGTGCAGGCGAAGTAGATGGAGTCGTTGCCGTACCACATGCCCTCGCCGCGCGCGAAGCGGGCCGCACCGGCGGTAAATCCCACCTGGCGCATGTCGTCGTTCGGCGACAGGGGATCGGCGATGTCGATCCACTGGACGGCGATGTTCTCGCCCATTTTCACCTGGATGTCCTGATTCCAGTTGCGCGAATCGGCGCTGGGGCGCTCCTTGAACATGAGCGCCTGGAGGCGACCACCTTGCGCCAATTGTCCGGGAACGTTGGGAATGAACCGGTAAAGCAGACCATCGGGGCGATCTTCGGTCAGGTATACGCAGCCGCTCTTCGGGTCCACCGCGATCGCCTCATGATTGAAGCGGCCCATATCCGTCAAAGGCACAGGCGCCACCAAGCCGCTCGCCGACGCGGGCACTTCAAAGCAGAAACCGTGATCCTTCTCGCAGAGATCACCAGCCCGCAACACCGTCTCTTCGCAGGTAATCCAGGAGTTCCACGGCGTCGGCCCACCCGCGCAATTGCGCGCCGTCCCCGCCAGGCTCATGAACTGGCGCTTCACTTCCCCCGTGCGCGTGTCAAAGTGGACGGTGCTCGTGCCGCCGAGGCCGGGGGTGGCGCCGAAGCCCGCGTCGTAGAGGAGGGCCGTATTCAACTGGCCGAGGCGCTCATTCTCCTCGCCGAAGGCTCCGATCTTGTTGTCGCCGGGCGAGATCTCGTGATTGCGGATCAACACCGTGAGCCCGTCCGGGCCGGGAAAGGCCGCCATGCCATCGGAATCGCCGGGAACCAGCAGACCGTCGTCCATGGAATCACCTACCCACGACACCACGCGATACGTAAAGCCTTCGGGCAGGTCCATGATCCGGTGTGGGTCGCGCAACAGTGGCCCGAAGCCGACGGGGATATCCTCAGCGGGCACACCAGCAAAGGCAGTGCGCTGGAACAGGCTTTCCAGCCCGCCAAAGCCGAGGGAAACGGCGGCCGCCTGCTTGAGAAAATTGCGGCGGGAATGAATAAGTTTCTGGGACATGAGGTACTCTCCGGTGGTTTTCGGAGAGTGTACGGCGTAGGCGTTTTGCGGCGGTGAGGGCGTTGTTAGAATCGGGTAAGTGGCCCAGGGACAGAATGGGTCTTATGGGTCTTATGGGTCTTATGGGTCTTATGGGTCTTATGGGTCTTATGGGTCTTATGGGTCTTATGGGGCCTATGGGGCCTATGGGGCCTATGGGGCCTATGGGGCCTATGGGGCCTATGGGGCCTATGGGGCCTATGGGGCCTATGGGGCCTATTCATACTGACCCATTCCCGATTCCGCACTTGCCCACCACATCGCAAACACGCTACATTCAACCCTCAACAACCCACCTGAAAAAGGAGCCCCAACCATGGCACACGAAATCGATTACAGAATTTTTGGCGACGACATGCAGGCGGTGGAGATCGAGCTGGATCCGGGCGAGGCGGTCCGCGCGGAAGCAGGCGCGATGCTCTACATGGAGCAGGGCATCGAAATGCAGACGTCCACGGGCGGCGGTATCTTCGGCGGACTCAAGCGCATGGTCACGGGCGAGAGCTTCTTCATCACGTCCTTCATGCACAACGGCTCGGGCAAGAGCCACGTCACCTTCGCCGCGCCCTACCCCGGCCGGATTATCCCCCTGCACCTGGCCCAATTTGGCGGCGAATTCCTCTGCCAGAAGGACGCCTTCCTCTGCGCGGCCCAGGGCATCGAGGTGAACGTGGCCTTCACCAAGCGCATCGGCGCGGGCCTCTTCGGCGGCGAGGGATTCATCCTCCAGAAACTCGAAGGCAACGGCCTCGCCTTCGTCCACATCGGCGGAACGGTCATAGAAAAAGACCTGGCCCCCGGTGAAAAACTCCGCGTGGACACCGGTTGCGTCGCCGCCTTCCAGACCAGCGTGGACTACAACATCCAGATGGCCGGTGGCTTCAAAAACGCACTCTTCGGTGGCGAAGGACTCTTCCTGGCCACCCTCACCGGCCCAGGAAAAGTCTATCTGCAGACGCTCCCCTTCTCGCGCCTGGCGGATCGCATTGTGGTGGCTTCCCGCACCAACAAAGGCGAGTCCCCCGGCGTCGCGGGCATCGGCGGCAGCGTGCTGGGCGGATTGCTCGGCGGCGACCGATCCTGAATCTTCCGGGCCTGTTTCCCGGATTACAGGGACGGCAGGGACGACAGCGACAGCAGGAAAAGTGATTCGTTCCTGCTGTCTCTGTAGTCCCTGCCGTCCCTGAAGGGCTTTGGAAGTGGGCGTTTCTATTCGGCAATGCACCACTCGATGCTTTGCACAAGCCCTGGCTCCAATTCGCCACGGGTACGATTCAAAAGCGTTGCGATCCGTTCACGCTGGCCCGCCGCAGGCGAGGCATAGGAATAGTTGGCATGGCGAACCCACCCGGCCAACAAGAATCGCACCTTCTTCCGCAGTGCCGCATCTGACCCGCCGTGTGAATCAACCATCAGCAAAAGCAGTATCAGTGCGTCCCACTTGGGAAGCCGCCGACCGAGCCACAACACCGCTTCCACGCTATGCGCGTCCTGAGCGATTTCCAAAATCAGTTCCAGCTCTTCAAGCAGCGGTCGAGTCCGGTGGCGGCTTAAACGGCGATGCGCGGCCCGCACCACCGGTGGGGACTCGTCCATCAGGGCCTCCAGGAGAAACTCCCGGGCGCGCTCGGCATCGAGCCGACACAGCCCCGCGAGCGCACACAAACGCAGAGCGCTCTCGGTCGAACGGAAATAGGAAACCAGCAAGTCCCAATCACCGGGATCGCCCAACTCCGAAAGGCTGATTAGTGCGTATCGAATCGGGCGGCCCCTGGCGTCACGCTGCGCCAAGACCCGGCGATAAGGCGCCGCCGGGTCGTGTCCCTGTGACGCATGAAGCCGTTGCGCCGCTCGCCGGACGATGGAACTGCGATCAAAAAGTCGCGCCTCAAATTCTTCAGCGGATTGATCCGGATACTGTTCCACCAGACGCTCCAGTGCGAGTCGTCGCAAAGGAGCATAGTGGTGACCGAGCAGGCGCCTGAGCAAGGCCAGGGCCAGGCAACCGGACTTCGCGAGAGATTGCTCAAAGCGCCTGTGCACCACCACGTCGGAGGTGTAAAAGGCATAGGCCCAGAGGGATTCATCCCAAGTGTCCGATGCAGAGCAACGGATGAGAAAGCAATAGCGGCGAATCCGGCTATCGGCAGACAGCAAGCCCTGCTCCAGCGCGGCGGCGCACTCGGGACGGGCGAGCAAAGCCTCTACGCGTTCCAGAAGCGGTGCATGGTTGGCGCGACGGCATCCCCGCAGCCGCCGAAGGGCGGGCAGCGCCTCCACCCAGAGAGCGGCGTTCTCCACCGTGACGAACGGATTCAACCCAGCCGCTGCGGCCGCGCGAACCTGCGGCACCCAGTCGTTGACGCGCACCAGAAGCAGCGCGAGCGCCTCGGGCCCACCCAGATCGGCGAGCTCGACCACGGCCTCCTCACGGATGAACCCGTCCCAGTGCTCGCTCGCCGTCCTGAGCCAATCAAGGCGCTTTTTGTGGGATTCGTCTAGCATGATTCTTACATTCTATTCCAGATGGTGACGCGTGCCCGCCGCGACCACGCTACATCAAGGAAGCTATGCGCACTCGCTCGCGCCACTTCAACTGCGCGTCGGCTTCCACTTCACCACGACATCGCCTTTCACCGTGGCCGTGCCGCTCGCCCATCCGTACTGGACGACCTCTTCCGCCCCGGCGCTCAGGCGATTCTCGATGATACCCATACCTCCCATTTCCCGCTCCAAATCGGCGAGGGTCATGCCCTTGTTGACCACCGGCGGCCTCGTGCGCAGGCGATTGACCAGCAGGTTCCTCGCGAGAGAGGCCGCCGACGGCATTTGGTACTCAAGACAGTGCCCCTCCATCTGCCGGACCAACGTGTCCGTACGGGGATCGTTGAGCGTCCACAGGCCCACGAGGCAACTCGACAGCTCTCGCTCGTTCAGCGCGTCGCGGTGCTGGGCGAAAATCTCGCGATACAGTCCCGCCAACGTCGGCCCGCTGGTGTGGCGGAGGGCCATGAGCGCCATTTCCTGGCGACCATTGCGCGCCTGCCCTCCGTCCTGGTCCAGCGAGCCCCGGGCCGCTTCGAACAGCAACTTCGTACCTTCCTCCGTGTTCAAGGCCGCCAACATCTTGGCCACCTCGAGGTCCGGGTCGCCCGTGCGAAAAAGCTCGGCCAGCACGGCGTCATCGGCGAATTGCCCCGCGCCCGGCAACGCGTCGATGCGGAAGTGACAGCCTCTCGTCTGCTCCGTTGCTGTGACATACTGCTTGTGCGCCCATTCGCACCGAGGTTCTTCGAGGACCTGGTCGACGACGGGGTTTACGGTACCCTCCTCAAACCACACGGCTCTCAGATGTTCTTTGACGGCCTCGCGACCTGCCGCCTTCGCCTGCCGAACCGCCGAAATGAGCACCTCCGTACCTTGTGCCCCATCCACTTGCAGGGCCATCCGCAACATGACATTCAACCAGGAGGTAATGGAATTCAGCTCACTGGAGGCAAGATCGCTGCTCAGCTTCGCCGTGATAGCCTCGGGCATCCGAAGATAGAGTGAGTCCGCGTTACCGTGTGAGGACTCCAGGCCCGTAGCGATGAATTTCACTTGCTCATCCAGCCCCCACCGTTCCGGTGCCTTGAAGATTACATCCTCTTCCATTTCCTCCGGCTCGAAAGATTGCTGGAGCGCCGTAAGATATAGCGTGCGATTGCCCCATCGGGCAAAAGCGGCGCGAGTCCGCTCCAACTCGGCGGGCGCGACATTTCGATAGGTGAACCTGGCACCGTCGAAGTGGGCGTCGAATTGCGCGCGCCATTCAGCGTGGCCCTTCGACCCAGTCAACGCGCGCAATCGCTCGAAGGGATAGAGCGATGCCGGATGCCGCTGCACGAGGGAAGGGTGGATCATCGTGTCGTCGGCAATCACATAAACCAGCACATCGGTCGTGCCCCGATTGATGGAAGAGATGCGCAGCGGATAGATGGCCTCCTCGGTGGAGAAGGTAAACCGCATCGCCTGGATGGTGCCGGCTTCCTGTGCGGGCGCGCTCTCCTTCCCCTGCACCGCCGGATCGACGCGCATGACCGTGAAAATCCATCCCCGATCCACATACGAACCGAGTACCTCCCGCACCTTGCCCTTCACCTTGTAGCCATGACCCTCGCACCACCGGACGAGGTCCTCCGCCGTATTGGCCTCCAGCACGGCCACGTCGAAGACGCCCACCCGCTTTCGCTCAAGCACGTTGACACCGTCCGAATCCGAAGAATCGCCCGGCCCACCGAACCCGCCCGACCGATATCCCGAAAAAAGCTCCTCGTCCAACCACGTGCTCCGCGCAAACGTGTAGTCCCGAAGCTCCCCGAAAATCGCATCATCCGCGAGCGACACCTCCGGTTTCGACGGCAGCGGCACCAGCCAGGCAAAGTCCCCCTCGGCGCCATCGTACTTCGCCTGGATAATGAGATCCTCCACGCCGTCGGCGAAAAAGATTGCGGCCTTCTGCTCCGGCTCGTAAAGGTCACGCTTGCCGATGAATCCCCCGTCGGCCCACGAACGGGCACTTGACAACGACGCAAGTAACCCGATGGCGAGCGCGCACCAACTCCGAATTTTCATAGCATTGATCCTCGTGCCTGTGTACCGCATATTCACAACCCACTGTCTTATCCGTGCCCGTCCGTGAAATTCCGTGGTCAAAAAAAGAGCATTGACCACGGAAGGGCACGGAAATTCACGGAAATAGATAGGTTCAAATCAATCTGGCCAGCGCCTTGCACACTGCAAGTGCAACCGAGTTTTCAAGCCATGAATAGAATTTGCGCTAATTTGCGTAAATTTGCGGTTCAACGCTTTTGGGTTGCGGCCAACGGCTGCTCTAAGATAATTCATGGTCAACAAAACAACAACGCAGGGCCACCGAACGAAGGAAGATGCAACCGAAGCGATTGCGCCTCACTCATCGTCTGAGATTGCCCGCGCGCGGACTACGCGCTCCGGTGAGGACACTGGCATGTACCACTCCCGGTCGATTTCATAGTCGGGCACATAAGCACCGGCCTTCCAAGACACCAACGCGTCGCGCTTGAACGTGGCGGCCCCCGAGCCCCACTGGCATACCGCGATGTCAAGATTCGCGGGCAAATCTGGCAGTGCGCTGTTCACCCCGCCCGACCTCCGAGACACCACTTGCACAAAGTTAGAAATTTTGTCACCATCCTCTTCGTCCGCCCAATATCGCTTCCACTCTGCCCCAGACGAGTAGACGCAAGACAATACGATGCCCTTCCCGCCCATCTCCGCCTCCAGCGCATCCCGGCTCATTCCCACTTCGACTTTGGGCACTTCCACTCCCAATCCATTCACCAGTAAGTTCCGGGCCAAGGCCTGGCCTGAGGGCATGTCCGATACTCGGCAGTGCTCGCCGATACTTCGGACCAGGGGTTCCATGTTCGGATCCAGGTTGTTCCACAACCCAACCAGGCACGCGTTGATCTCGTTCTCGCTCAACCAGGAACGTTGGGTTTCCAGTGTGTCGATGTACAACTCACGCACGGCGGGATCTTTCACGTGCCGCAGTGCGAGCAATGCCTGATTCTGGTGGACCGAGCCCACGCCCAGTGGATTTCGAACAGCCCCGATGAGCAATGCGATGGACTCTTTCGTGCCGAGTGCTGCGAGCAGTTTTGCCACCTCGATATCGGGGTCTGGGTGACGAAACAGTTCGACCAGAGCCCGCTGGACGACGAATTGCGGCGCACCCGGTGTGGAACTAAAGCGAATGCCGCTGGACCACCCGCCACCACCTCGGTACAGCCCCGGACTCCGATAGTCCTTGCCGTAGTCCTCTATGGCCAGGTCATAAGGCGCGACGATCGCCTCCCGATCGAAATACGCCTGCCACAGGAAGCTGCTCAGGAGTCTTCGAACCCTGGGAACGGGATGTCTGGCCGCCTTCTCAAGGTGTGCACCCCTATCGTATTCGGCCAGGAAGATGAATTGGTCGCTGTATTGCATCCAAGTGGAACTGTTCACGGACTTGCCGTCTGTGATCCGAGCGAGTTTTTTATCGAGGACGCTGAAGAATGCATCGGGCATGCGCACCACGGCCGACTGGGCAGTTCCATAAGCACTTTCAACAAAGTCCAGTTGCTCTTTAGGCCCCATTTGGCTGACCAACTTGAAGTAGACATCCTCGACCATCTGTTCCGGCAGGAAATTCCGCTTCGCCGTGGTTATGTGTAACTGCGAATCTGCCCATCGAGGAAGCGACTTCGCGACAACGGGCAATTCACTGGATGAGACGGCCCGGTACGTGAAGCGGTCTGCGTCAAAATACTGGGCGAACTCCGCTTCCAGTTTGGTCGAATTTCCGACCGCGAGCGCAAGTTTCCTCGCTTGAAATTCCTCCAATGAGGGGCCCAACTGAAAAAACTCCGGATTCACCAGCGTATCCTTCGCCAGCAGGTACAGCTCCACATTGGTCGCGCCCTCGTTGATCGAACTGATGCGGAGCGGGTAGACCGCCTCGTGCGTCGGAAAGGTGAAGTGGACCGGCTGGATGGTACCCCGGCTCAGCCCCCGGTCGGCTTTCCGACCTGACGCTTCGGGGTGAATCCGCATGGCCGTGAAGATCCAGCCCTTGTCCACATAGGACTTCAGCACCTCCCGCGCCTTGGTGTTCACATGATAGCCGTGGTCCTTGCACCAGCGGAGGAGGTCCTCGGCGCTATCCGCCTCCAGCACAGCGATTTCGTAGACCCCAACTCGCTTGAATTCGTGTACCGTGACCGCCTCTTCCGCCGCCCCAATTCTTCCGCCACCAAGCATGCCGCGTGAAAGGTATCGGGGCGGATCGTAGTAGACCTTCCACTTGCTTCGTTCGGCCACATAGGCTTCGATCTCTTCGAAGAGGCCTTCCTCCGCTACTGTCACTTCCGGCCTCGCGGGCAGGGGCACCAGCCACGCGAATTCGTCGCCCTCGCCCTCGTACTTCACCTGGAGGATGAGATCCTCAACGCCATCGCGAAACAGGAGAACCGCCTTTTGCACCGGCTCCGCCATGGCCGCCTTCTCGGCTTTGGAAAGGAATCCCCCGTCCGCCCACGCCACTGGAGACAGTACAAAGATGCAAAGCCCCAATGCGCTCAATCGATACTTGCCGCCGAATCCCATGCCGCGCATCCTCTCTCCGCGTTCAATATAGCCGCTGTTTCGCAGATCAGTATCGCCATGATACAACATCAAATCGGATACGTAAACAGGCATTGAAAAACCGAGTGCGAAGAACATGAAAAGAAAGAATTTTGCGGCGTAAAGCCTTCCCGGCGACGGGACACCCACCCTTTATTAGGCTCATCTGGTTTGAGCGTACATCTTTTGCGTTTATCGAAAGGCGGTCGGTCAATTCTCGCTGTAATCTGGCCCGAAGGGCCAAAGCATGTTAGTTCGCCGCGGCGAACTAATATGTCGGTGGCCCTTCGGGCCGGAAGTCGATACGCCAATCGTTTGAAAGAATGCCTGTCATTAACCGATGCTATTCCTTGACGCCCATGGAATTCTCAGCCCGAACAACTAAGTACGCTCAAACCGGATGTACCCTTTACTAGCCGACTCCTCGGTATTTTACACGCAAGAGCGCAGCGTCGAAACGAACGGCGGGAAGCCAAGGCATCGTGTTTCGCTTGGATTGCAGCGAAAATTCAACATTACGCAACGATTTCTTACCGCCTTCTTCTTCGTGCTCTTCGTGGCCTTCGTGGTGAAAACAACCCACCGATTACAAATTCAAATCGTGCTCGCGGAAGAACACCCCCACGAGCACTTCTTCCAGGCTCGCCTCGGGCACTCCTTCCAGCACGATCCGCAATGTGTTCTTGCCGTGATAGAGCGCGGCGAGGTCGCTGATTTCGCTCTGAAAATACACCAGTGCGCCCTGGGTCTCGATCAGCTTCTGGTCCACCGGTCCTTTGTGGAGCACCATGCCGTTGGCCTGCAGCTCCATGGACCAACCCGTCAGCGGAATGCCCTTCTTGAAGCCGAGGCGGATGGCGCAATGGTCCACCGCAGCCTTGCGCGCGGGGTCGCTGTAGTCTTCGCCAATTTGGATGGTGAAGGTGCTGGGCTCGCCTACCTTGATGATTGCGGGAATCTGCTTTTTGTACTCGTAGGTGTCGGTGTGGTCGAGGTAGTAGCCGGGGGTGATGGCGAAGATTTTGTTCGCGCGGCTGGCCAGATTCGTCGGCAGGGGCGACGCGGTGTCGCGTAGGATTGTGTGGGTCCATTCATCGGCGGGCAGGTTGAAGTTGAAGAGCTGAAATCCGCTCGCGCCCTGCTGCCAGTAATTCGCGACGGCCCCGCGCCACAGCTCGGGCGTTACATCGCGCGAGGGCAGCCTGGGGTAGTCCTCGGCCTTCGGATTCTTCAGAAAAGGCCACATATAGGAGGTGCGCGGGTAGAGGCTGGGCATCACCGCCACGCCGGCGGGCTTACAGATATCGACCAGTTCCCGCACCGGCATGTCGTGAGCCAGGGTCATGAGTTGGGACGGCAGGATCACATCGACAATGCGGGGATTCATCCAGTCCTCGATGCGGTAGCCCATGCGATGGCAGTCGGCGAGGCTCGGGGGCACGCGCACGAAGAGGTAGAGCGGTCGCCCCTGGCGCTCTGCGGCTTCGTCGAGCCGCTTGCGTACCTGCCCGATCATTTCAGTCACCAGGTGGCCGCGCTCGAAACCCTTGTCCTTCGGGAAGATCATCTGGAAACGGTTGAAGTCGAGCTCTATGCCGTCCAGGTTATCCTCGTAGCGTTCAATGACCTCGAAGATGACGTCCAGTCGATAGTGGCGCACCTCGGGGTGGGTGAAGTCGAGGAGATTGCCATAGTGCGCGTCGGCGGGCTGGGGCGACTCGCCGATCTTCATCTTGTCGTGGTTATCGATCCAGAACTTGCCCGTGAGCGGATAATCCACGGGATCGAAGATGAAGTGGTCGTCGTTCATGCGGTAGGACGGCACGAAAAACATCCCAAGGGCCTTCGCCCGCTCGCCCGCGATGCGGATGGGGTCCACGCCCGCATCCAGGCCCGCGGCGGCCTTGCGCTGCCAGGAGCCGAACTCCATTTCGTAGGCCGGCGCGATGGGACGCCAGCGCCAGTCGTTCGCGACTTTCGTGGGATAGTAGAGAATCTCCGAGCCCGCGCCCACGCTCCACATGAGGGTCTTGACCGAAGTGCCCGCCAGGGAATCCACCTGCGCCAGGACATTGCGCGCAGACTCCTGGGGATCGAGGCTGGTGAAGGAGAGGTCGCCGTCGTCGTTCAACATCACGCCGAAATCGGGGAGGGGCTCGGCGGCTTGTACGGCTGAGATCGCGAAAGCGATGGCAAAAAGTGGAAAGAGCAATCGAAGCATGTAACCTCCTGATTCCAGCCTGAATCGCTTAGGACGGATAAGACGAATAGGACCGATTTTTGCAATCGGTCCTATCGGTCGAATCCGTCTTATCGCACCAACGCGTTATCGTCCCCAGCGCTGTTCCAGGGGCTGGGTGAGTACCTTGCTGGCGTCGATGATCGTCTGGTAGCGCTGCGGGTCTTTGCCGAGGTGGAAGGGTACGAAGGCCATCTTCTCCACATAGGTCGAACCCGGGCGTACGGTGATAATCGGACCGCGCTGGTAATCGCTGAAGGGGTACACGAGGCCGCGCGTGAAGTACGTCAACGGCGTGCCCCAGAAGTGGTGGTAATAGAGGTAGTTGGCCGAGCGGTGCATGTTCGCCTCGCCCGAGTCGGGGTTGAAGGTGGTGAGATCCACGGTCACCGCGCCGATGCCGTAGTCCTTTTCTTCATTGGTCAGAGCGAGCCAGGGCACATCGGCGTCGATGCGCGTGGCCCATTCATCCTGCCAGTTCGGGCCGTGCATGGTGCGCATGCGCTTCAATTGGCCGCTTTTTTCCTGCCACACGAAATGATCGACCAGATGGGTGTCGAGCACCACTTCGCCATTGCGGATGGCGGAGGCGTTCAGGGGCTCGCGCACCTCCATGCTCGTGGTGGATTTCACGTAGGGCGTCCACGCGTAGAAGGTGTAGGTCACCGAAGCCCAGACCTGGGGCGTCCAGCCGGGCATGCGACCGCTGTTGGTGATGCGGAACATGAGGGGCCCGCGCGCGGTAACCACGGTGCGCTCCGGCGGATCCCAGGAGAAGGTGTGTCCCCAGAAACCGTTGTCGGAGAAGGAGTCCGGATTCCAGTGGAGGGCGCCGCTCTGGCTGTTGGTCAGCACGGGCTCCTCATCGCCGCCCTTCAGGGTGAAGGCCGCGATCTGGCCGGATTTCTTGTCCAGTTGCGCGATGAAGAAGTCGTTCTCCACCGTTGCGCTCAGGGACTCGCCCGTGACTTTCAGGTCGGAGCGGGGCGCGGCGGGCGCTTCGGCGGCGGGGTTGTCGTAGCACACGAGCAGCACGCGCTGCTGGTTCGCCGCGACCGTGGCAAAGGCCACCACCTCGATGAACTGGCTCGGGTGCTGGAGATAGTTGTCGTTGCTGGTGCCGTTCGGCGTACCGGGGAAGACGCCGTGGTTGAAGGTCTGGAAGGGAACCGCCACGGGCTCCTGCTCGAGCTCGTCCACAACGTAGACCCGAAGTTCCTTCGCCAGATCACCGCAGTGTTCCTTGCGGGCGGTGATGGAGAATTCGACCGGCTCTTTTGCGCGATCAACGCCTGCCTTTTCCTGCACGACAACGCTCTGGTAGCGCCGCCAGCCTTCCGGGCCGCCGCCCTTTGCGGGCGCTTTCGCGGTGTAGCTCTTTTCCACCACTTTCGCGGTGCCGTCCTCGTTCTGCGCGTCCAGCGTGAGGTCGATCTTCACGTCCTCGTTGTTGTGCCAGAGCATCCGGGCCACCAGCACCACGTTCTTGGCGGTGGCGCTTTCCTTCGTAAGCCAACTGCTGCTTTGCACATGGGCGAAGCCGTCCTTGAAGATGTAGTACGACTCGCATTCGAGCCCGTTAACCACCACCTTCTTGAAGGAAGCCGCCTTGCCCTCGGTCCAGTCGCCCAAGGGCACCACGATCTCATAGACCGGGTGGGCGGCCGTCGGCGCGACGAAGGTAATTTCCTTCACCGCCTTCGGGTCATAGGGCGTGTTGTAGAGCACCTGGCCGTCGCCCACATCCCGGCCCAGCTCCGCGTCGAGGGGAATCTGTGCGGCGACGGGAGCAACGGCGTAGAGGCCGGCAAGGGCCAACAGGGCCAGGGCGCTTTTGAGTTTCGTGACGGGGCGCATCATTCTTTCCCTTCCTCTTTGGTATCCTTGTGACCACTGACCGCACCGGCCACGCCCTCATCGAAGGGCATGGTGAGGATGGGCATGATCCACGAGAGCGGCGCGCGCTCGTTCGTGGGCATCCACTCCATCAGGTGCAGGGGCGAGCGCAGTTTCTTGTTCAGCTTCTCGATCTCCGCGAAGGGATTGTCCCCTTCGGCGAAGCGGAAGGGCACCCAGGCGTTTTCTTCGTAATAGGTGCTGCCCTTGCGTACCTTCATCAGGCGCGTCATGTTGTTGCCCGCGAAGGGATAGACCAGCGGACGCGCCCAGTAGACCCAGGGACCGTTCTGCACGTAGAAATAGGGCTGTCCGACGCTGGCCGGGTCGCCGTAGCGGTTCGTGTTCTCGTAAGACAGGGCGATGTTCGCAAAGCCGATCTTCTTTTCACGGTTGATGAAGGCCATCCAGGGCGTGTCCGCCGGAATGTCCAGGGCGTGAACCGGGTGCTGCTTCGATCCCTCAATGGGCATGTGCCTGATCACGCCCAGTTCGTCCTGCCATACGAACTCATTCAGGATGGCCTTGTTAAAGACCATCTCGCCGTTGCGCATGGCGGAGACGAAAACGTCTTCGAGAATCTCCATCAACGAGGTCTGAAGGATATAGGGCTGTCCCGCATAGAAGGTGTAGGAAACGTGGGCGCTCGCATTGTCCACCATGGGCTGAAGACCGTGGCGGCGCGTGCGGTGCATGATCGGGCCGGTCTTCTCCGAATAGTCTGGTGCTTCCCAGTCACTCGTGTGCACCCAGGGAGTCGGGGGCGTGTAGATATCGGGATTCCAATGGACCGCGCCGTTGGTTTCCAGCTTGTGCTCCAGCAGCACCGGCTCGCCCTCGCCCAAAATGGTCACCGTCTCCACCGAGCCGCTGTTGGGCGACGTAAAGATGCTGAAGTTGCTGTTGCTCACCGTCTGGCTCAGCCGCTCGTGCTGCTCCACCTTCAGGTCGCTCTCCACCACGTTGGTGTGCTCGGCGGCATTGCCATAGACCACGAAATAGACTTTCTTTTCGTACTGCTGCACGTCCGCCAGGAACACCAGCTCCACCGTGGTAGTGGGGTCGTAGCGGTGAATCAGCGCGCCGGTCTCCGGATCCTTTTCCTCGTGGGTAAGCATGGCCTCGTCGCGCCATTCCGTGGATTCGATGATCTGATGGGGTGCCACCACATAGCCATCCGCCCCGGCTTTCGGGTGGGTCGGATCATAGGTCACCACGCGAATCTGGCTGTCCGCGGGGCCGAAGTCATCGGCATAGGGACCAACCATCGCGTGCACCGGCTCGCCGATGCGCTGGATGCCGGCCGTCTCGTGAACAATCAGCGAGATTGCATGGGGCCACGCCGCGCTCCAGTAACCGCCTTTGTCCGGCGCCTTGCCCGCACCCTCATACACCGTTTCTTTTTCGTCCGCTCCCTTGACCGTCACTTTCATGGTGTGGTCGGTGGCATTGAGCCACTGGACGGGCGCCACGATCCGAAAATCTTTGGAACCATCGATCACACCGGTGTAGGTCTCGCCCTGCAGGCCCGGGCTTTCCTTCGCCGTGGCGGGATCCACGATCCCCTCGTTGTAGAAACGCGCATCGCGGTTCCACTTGCCATCCGTCTCCACCTTCACCACCGTCCCCGCGCCGATGGCCTCTTTCGCGAGGGTCAGCGTCACATGGTGGTAGGGCAGGTCGGCCGTCGGCATGCCGAAGCCCAGCCCGCCCGTGGCGCTGCGCTCGGCGGGCGTCGTGCCCGATGCGGCGAGCTTCACTTCTTTGCCGTCGGCCGCGGCCAGGGTAACTTCGACTTTGTACTCCTGGCCCGGCTGCCAGCCTTCATAAACCGAGACGCTCAGGTCCTCGCCGGCGTGAACCTCGCGATTGCCGTTGAAGATATTCGCGTTCTTCACCAGGAAGGTCTCGTGGGCCTTGCCGTTCACCGTCACGCCGGTAACCTTCGCGGGCACTACGTCCTGCCGGGGAAAGGTGGCCGTCATATCCACGGTGAACTTTGCATCCTCGCGTACCGCGCCAAAGGTCACCGATGCGGGCGCGCCGGGAATTCCCGGCTCCGCATAGCCCGAGGGTCGGGGATGGCGCACGGTATCCCCGTGGGCATAACCCGCGAGGATGCAGAGCATCGACGCGGCAATCGAGACGAGCGTGGTCTTTCTCTTCATGGCGTGTTCCTTCGTTGGCCTTGGATTCGTCTGTCAAAAGCACGATTCGGTCGCGGCGCGCTTCAACCCCGAGTGTTGCGGCCCCAACCCGTCAACAGAAACCATCATGCTGCCATTTAGCGGGAGGAGTATTCAATATCGGGAGTTGCGCAGATTGCGCAGTTGGGTCATCGGCGCGACTTGGCGGGGCAGGTCCCGGTAAAATAGCGGGATAGGACGGATTGGACCGATAAGACCGATAATTCGTCCTATCTGTCGCATCCGTCCAATCCCCAGGAGGTCCCATGCCGAAGAAAGATCCCAGCCAGGATGGCCTCCGCGAACTTCGCGCCATGGAGGCCGACGACCCGAGCCCCGAGGGCATCGCGAAGCTGCACACCCTCATTGCGCACCGGAGCAACCATGTTGTCGGGCGCGCGGCGCGGCTGGCGGGGCTGTGGCAGGCGGAGTCCCTGATTCCCGAGCTGATTACGGCTTTCCGGCGATTCCTGCAGGATCCCGTAAAGACGGACCCCGGCTGCGCGGCCAAGCAGCCCATCATCGAAGCACTGGACCTGCTGGGCAATGGGGACGCATCGGTCTATTTCGAAGCCGTTCGCCATATCCAGCGCGAGCCCGCCTTTGGCCCGCCCATCGATACGGCGGCGAGCGTGCGGGGCGCCGGGGGCCACGCCCTACTGAACCTGCGCCACCCGGATGCCTGGCTCGTCATGGCGGCCCTGCTGAACGACCGCGAACACCCCACACGGCGCATGGCGGTGGAAAGCCTGGGCCTTTCCGAAACCCATGAAGCGGAACTGCTCCTGCGAATGAAGGTCCACGGGGGCGATGAGGAGCCGGACATTTCGTCGCTCGCGCTCCAGTCGCTGATGAAATGCGCGCCGGACCGTTCTCTCGATTTCGTGAAGCGTTACCTGCGCGGAGACGAACCCGACATGCTCTCGGGCGCGGCGATGGCCATCGGCGAGGCGCGCCTGCCGGATTCCTTTGCCATATTGCGGGCCGCGATGGAGGGGCCCGGCGCCCGGCACCACCGCTACGCCTTTTATCTGCCTCTGGCGCTGACCCGCGAGCCGGAAGCCTTCGAGGTGCTGCTGGAAGCCCTGCGCGAGGAGCGGCGCCACGAGGCCCTCGCGGCGGTGAAGGCCCTGGCCGTTTTCTTTGGCGATCCCGAGCGCGTTGCCCGCGTGGAGGCGGTCGTGTCGGCCCGGGGGGAACGGGATCTGGTGGAACTGTTCGAGCGCCTGCGGGACGGCGACGCGTGAGAGGTGCGCTTCAGGACGTCGAGACCGCCCTTCTGTAGCGGCGCATTCGCAGCACCATGATCAGCATACAGACGGCGAAGACGAACTCCCGAGCCTCGCTCAAGCGCCAGGGCGGGTTACCCCAGAGTTGGGCAATCCGATCATGTTCATCGAGGGTGGTGGCGAAAAGAACGACCGGCAGCAGGGCGATGGGCGCAATCGGTAGAGAGAGGCGGTCGAGCCCGTAGTGCACCTGAGAGTAGAGGTAGCCCAGGGCCGGGATGACTCCCGCGAAGCCCAGCAACAGCGCCAGTTGGGCATGGTTTACCCAGTAGCTGCCGATGTTGTGGAGGTTGAATTCGCCCTGAACGTTTACCGCCGCAATCGATTCGGGCGTTTCGAAGCCGAGCCAGTGCTGGCCCCAACTGATCTCCTCCCCCGCGCCGACAATCATCAACAGCCCGTACAGAACGCCGACGACCGCGAAAGGCCGCCCCGCTCTCCGAAAATCGCACCACGATTGCCGGATCAGCAACGCCCCGGCGGTCAGGAGCAGAAGGGCCTGGGCGTTCTCCACCGCGCCACTTTCGAGCGCCAGGCGGCCAAACCAGGGCTTCTCGATGTGATTGAAGCTCAGGAAAATCAGCGCGACCATGGCCAGCGACGCGATGATCGCCGCGCCAAAAGCGATCACTTCCCAGCGGCGCCCGCCCGGTTCAGGCGGACTCACGGGGCTGTGCCATGAACTGAAATCGGATTCCACCAGGGCAACCCACCGGGTACCCCTCCCGAATCGCCACAATGCGCACGCGGCGACCAGGGCCAGACTGGCAATCCCCACCACGATCCGCCAGGCCTGAATCTCCCAGACGGTGTGGCTCTCGATGGCCCCATCGGCGGACAGCGCTCGGGCCATCAGCCCCGGGGACAGCAACACCGCCGCCCCCAGCCCCAAGCCACCCACGAGCATTACGACACGTTCAAACGACGCCAAAACCCGCCATCCCATTGCGGGTGTCTTGTCACATTTCATTATGGATGTTCTCGATACCTGTCCGGCAGGCGCTACCGATTCGCACAGAGATTCCCCCGCACACGTGAAACCATTCAGGGACGCCCAGCCAAAGGGCGATGCCGACGACGACCTACCGCGCAACAATCTGCATGATGGCGATCCGGTCTGTCAAGGTTGTACTCGAATCGCGTTTGGATCTTGTAACGTGCGAAGTGAAGCACCGACATCGGAATACACGCAGGGCCGCGGCAATCAACCGTACCGCGGCCCCGTCTGGTGATTCAGGTTGGTGGATGGCTCAAGCCCGAGGCGCGGGGCCCGGCGGACGTCCTCCGGGACCTCCGGGACCTCCGGGACCTCCGGGACCATGCTCCTCGCGCGTGACCGGTCGGGTGGGGTCAATGGCGATGTCGAAGGCGGCGGAGTATCTTCCGTCCTTCTCGGCTACGGTCAACAGCAACTGATCGCCACCGCGTTTGAAGATGCCATCCGTATCATTGCGCTGGTTTCGCTCGCCCTTGGACGCGTAGGGCTCGCTGCGATAGACCCGATCGCTCAGACTGTCATCGAAGAATAACTGGGAGGTGAACTCGTAGGCCTGGGGCGCGCCGTCGGCCGAGCGAATTTTGAAATGGATATGCACCGCCCGGCCCGGATACCAGCCCGGATAGATGGTGGTAAATCGAGCCAGACCGTTGGCATCGGTGATCTGGTGGCCCCGCAGAAACTTCTGCCCTTCGGTGTTGGCGTTCCTGTCGCGGACGCCGGAATAGACGCCGAGGGCGTCACAATGCCAGACATCCACCACGGCGCCGGCCAGGGGCGCGCAGGACTCGCCCGCAAGCTGGGATACATTGAAGTAGAGCTCGAGCTCCGCTCCGGGTCGAGCCGAGCCATCCGACGGCTCGATACGGATATCGCTTCGCTCGAGATCGGTATCTACATAGAACGGCCCCGCGGTCATTTCCGGCCGGGCCACGCAGATTCGCGCCGCAGCGCTTTCCTCCGCGGCGCCGGCAAAGCGCCCGCCCGCGACGAAGAGCGCGCCGGTCATTACGGCCAGCGCTTCTTTACGTGAGAGCAGCAGCCCCCGGGGGGCATCGTCATCTTCCGGAGCCTCAACACCGGGCATCCGCCCGCCCCGAAGCGGATCTTTTTCTGAAACTGGCGCCATGCCTTGTTCTCCTTTCATTCACTGCGGCCTTTGCCCGCCAACATAGTAGCTGAACCCTGCACGTCGTTGTACAGTCTGGTTTCAAGTTTTTTCGCCGGAGAAACGCAACAGCGCCAGCAAACCGGCCAGAATTCCGAGCGTGCCCATGTCCCCCTGTGCCCGCGCGCTCTTGCTGGCATCCGGGGCCGTGCAATCAACACTGGTCTCCGCGCTCCCATTCAACTCCAGCGCGATGTTGAATACGCTCAGGTAGCCGTCGGTGCTGTTACCCGTGATATCCAGCAACAACTGGTCGCCCCCGCCCTGGAAAATGCCGTCGTCGCTGTTCAATGTGTCCCGATAGCCTTTGTCGGCGTAGGGCGACTCTGCATGCACATCGTCCGTCAGCACATCGTCAAAGAAAAGCTGCGACGTGAATTCAAAGGCCTCGCTGGAGCTGGCGCTTGAGCGCACCTTGAAATGGATGTGGACGGCCCGCCCGCTGTACCAGCCGGGATAAATGGTGGTAAATCCAACCGTGCCGTTTTCGTCGGTGATCTGGTAGCCGCGGAGAAAGTTCCGGCCTATGGTGTTGAAACCGCCGTCGGACACACCGGAGTATTCTCCGGCCGCGTCGCAGTGCCAGATTTCCACAATGGCCCCCTCCAGCGGCACGCAGACGCCATCGATCAGCTCGGTGACCTCGAATGCGAGATTCAACACCGCCCCCGCCCGCACGGAGCCATCCGTGGTGTCGAAGCGAATATCGGAACGCTCCAGCTCGTCTTCCACATAATAGGGCCCTTCGGTCAATTCGGGACGGACCACGCAGGTGTCTTCCTGACCAAAGGCCACACGGCCTACGAGCATGAAGGCTCCCGCTCCGGCGAGCAAGTGCATCGCCTCTTTCCGGGAGAGGAGTTGCCCCCGGGGAATATCATCTCGATGCTGGTCTGGGGCGGACGCCGTGTTCTGCGGTCCCGAGTTCGTGAGTTGCACGCGTCGTTTCATGGTCTGGTACCTCCTGCGCTATGGCTGACGCCTTGTCCCGGGCGTCGTACCCCGCCTGGGGCTTGAGCACCTCTGACTATACGAACTATACGAGGCCCGTTCGGCACGACCATAAACTTCGGATTACGAACTTGTAATCCGGCCCCTTGGGGCACTCGGGCAGTTTTGTATACTAAACAAAAGATTGATCTTTATTCATAAATTGTATAGACTAATCATAAGTATTAAAAACAACTCACCTGTATACAAAATTAGCCCAGGGCAGCTCCGGGGCTTGGACAACTCAGTAAAGGAACCCGAAATGAGAAATATAATCAAAGTGCTCGCCGCCTGTAGCGTGGGCGTACTCGCCGCACACGCCGACGAGAACGTGACACCGAGACCAGCCTACATCGCCACGGCGGTGTATCAGACTGCTGGCATCAACCTGAACGGCGAAGGCTTTCCCGGCGAGGGTGTCGAGGCCTGGTTGTCGAGACCGGCGGACCAGGTCGCTTTCCTCAAGAACGACTGGGAAGCCCTGCTCACGAGCATCAAGCGCCTGGGCGACATCAGTGTGCTCACCGGCAATGAGACGGTGATGCACCTGTCCACAGGGCGCTATGACGACTTCAAGGGCCGCGAGGGCAGCGGCCTGGTGGTGAGCAAAGGGGTGGACCTGCGTCTCTTCATGAGCAAGTGGCGCTATGGCGCGGCGATTCTTCCCGGCAGCGGGAGCACGCCGGGCTTTGTATTTTTCGATGGCGCCGGAAAGCCGGTCCACCGCATCCTGCTGACCGAAAGCAGCAACGCCGCTGAATTCGACGCGCTGGTAACCGAATTCAAGGGCGAGACCCCGACCTTCAGCGCAAGCCCTGAAGCGCCCGAGGCGGTGGAAACGCCGAGGGAAGAAACGAAAGCGGCTTTCCTCGCCGGATGGCGCGCGTTGAAGGATACCCACGAGTTCAGCGGCCTGTTGCGGGACCACAAGCTTTCTCGCATCGACGCGGTACGCCTGGCGGAGGGCGAGTTCTCCGCGCAACTGGACCCGGCGGCCTACAGCGCGGTGTTCGGCCAGCTTGTGGAACAGGAGGTATCGATCCTCCTTTTTGCGCTCAACGACGGCTGCGTGCAGATCAGTACCGGGGCAATCACGGAAATGAACCAGACCAAGGGGACGCTTCAACTGGTGGAAGAAGACAGCCGTACCGTCATTTCGCTGCCGCGTATCAAACAGGTCTGGCGCGTGAGCAAGCCGACGGAAGACGGTCTCGTTCACTCCCTGGAGCTTTATGACGCGAACGGAGAGCCCGTGGCCTATATCTTCGGCTCCGAGAAGGGCGATTCGACCAGCATCGTCAAGTGGAAAAACCTCCTCTTCGCCCTGCCGTTGAATGGCGAAGGCGCGGTGAAAGTCGCCGGCGAAGCTACTCCGGATAGCCCCTCCCTCTGACCCCACCAGAACGGGGCCCGCCGGTCCCTTCGGGGGCCGGCGGAACGTCTCAGAGAATGGTTGGCGCCACCCTCTCCACGCCACCCGTTTCAGCCGCGCGGTGCAACGCATCCAACACCGACGTTACGCGCCAGCCATCCCGGGCGGTGACGTAGGGCTCGCGATTCTCCTCAATCGCATCGAAGAAACTGGAGATGCAGTTCGCAAAGGCGCCGCCCCAGCGGTCGAAGATCTGAAAATTCAGGAGTGATCGGGGCCAGGTGAAGCCGCCTTCATGGCTCATTTCCACCGCCTCGTCCTTCCGGTCCACTTGAAGGTGACCGTGCTCCCCCACCACCGACATGAAGGAGTCGGGCATGGAGGGGTGCCCCTCGGGATAAATCCACGCGGCCTCAAAGGTCGCCACGCCCCCCTGCGCAAATCGTACCTGGCCCTGCAGCGCGTCCCACGTGTCCCAGCCGTACTTCGCCTTCAACACGGACTTCACGCCCGTGCAGGTAACCTCCACGGGCTCGTCGTCGAACCACCACAACATCAAATCGATATCATGGGATGACTGAAACCACATGGGCGAGCTGTCCTTCGCCCAGCTCGCCAGCATCTTCGTGGGCACGGTGATGGGGTTGTTCTTCCGCGCGTAGCCGATCAGCGGACGGCCGATGACGCCGTCGCGAATCTTGCGGTAGGTCAGGTGATAGGGCGCAAGCCAGCGGTGGTTATAGGAAATCTGGAGCTTCAGCCCCGTCTCCGCCACCTTGCGCGTGATGGCTTCCGCCTCGGCCACGTCCGTCGTCAGGGGCTTCTCCACGAACACATGGATACCCCGCTCCAGGCAGGCCATCACCGGATCCAGATGCGCCCAGTCCGGCGTGGCGATGAAGACCACATCGGGCTTCTCCGCATCCAGCATCACGCGGTAATCGTTGTAGATGTTGATGGGATACTGGGCCTTCAGCTTTTCCAGCGACTCATTGCTGCGATTGCAGGCCGCCGTGAGTGTGGCGCGCGGTTCACGCGCGAGCACATGGGCCACGGCGCTGCCCATGATTCCGGTTCCGATGATGTTGGCTTTCAGCAAGGGAAATCTCCGTTGGGTCTTGTGGGTCTTATGGGTCTTGTAGGTCTTATCGGTGCCAGGAGGTCAATCAATTGATCAGGTCCCCCCCGCTTGCGGGGGGGCAGGGGGGGGTAATCGCGTCAGTCCCTGCGTTCAAAAAATTCACCAATCTGTACATCCGCGCGATATACCCGCCCACAATATACGCTTCCGCCTTCATCGGCGGCGCGGTAAAAGGCGAGAAGGGATCGAGCTGCACCACGTCGTCGCGCCAGCCACCGCGCTCATCGAGGCCATTCACAATCGATGCGATGCCCTCGGGAGTCTGGGGCACCTTATTCAGCGCCACGGCGAGATGTCCGCCTTTGATATCCTCGGGCAGGGACTTCTTCGCTTCCCCCGCCGCGTACTCCGACCGGGCCGCTGCCGGGCTCAGCGCGGCCAGTCGCCCGTATTCCCGGCGCAGTCCCTCCACATCGACGGTCACCTCGTGGGCATAGGGATAACAGCCTTCTTTTTCATAAGTCTCCGTATAGCGCACATCGTCGATCGTGGTGCCGGTCTGTTTGATATAGATCGGACGGTTCGTGCCCATCTCGTAGAAACCCGTGTGCGTGAACCCGCTGGCGCCCGGTATCCGCGAAGCTTCCAGCCAGTCCAGCGCCGCAGGCACCGCAGCGAGGTACTTCATGTCGCCGGTGATCGTGAAAAACTCGAAGAGATGGGCGATGTTCTCCAGTGTTTGCGTGGAGCAAACGGTGCCAATTTCGAAGGGCCGACCCCATACGGGCTTGAGATCCGCGCCGTACTGCTGGGCCCAGCCCGCCTGGGGCACGGGCAACTGGGCGCGCAGGTAGAACTGCATACCTTCTGTCGCCGCCGTGTGGTAGCGCTCCTCCCCAAGCCGCGCATGGGCCTCAAGCAGGATCTTGATGCAGTCGTAGGTCACATCGTCGTTGAAGGTGCGGGCGGCGCTGTAGTCGTGGTCCGCTTCGGCGTTCGGGAATCGCTGGGGCCACGCGCCATCGGGATACTGGGCGCGCAGGATATGGTCCAGCGCCTTGGTCAGCACCGCGCGGTAACGCGCCTCCTTCGTCACGTCATACAGGCGCAGAAAAAAGCGAGTAGCCTCTGTTGTGCTGTAATCGTCGAAAGTCGCGTTGCTGCGCGGCTTCAGATACTCCTGCCAGCCCCAGCACTTCGAGAAGAAGCTTTCGTAGTAGGCGGGCAATCCCTCGGGATCGAAGTCGATGAAATAGTTCCAACCACCCGAAGGATGCTGACCCTGCGCGAGGGCGTCCGCCACCTGTGCCGCACGGTGAAGGTAGTACTCGTCCTTCGTGGCCCCATAGGCCTCCAGCAGGACCAGCCCCACCGAAGGTGTGCCCGGAGGCTCCACCCAGATCATGCTCGGCCGCGCCTTGAGCTCGCCCCAGGGCTCCAGGTCCATGGTGTAGAACCAGACAAAGCCACCGCGATTGGACAGCGTGTCGAACATGAAGTCTGTGGCCTCGCGCATGACGGAGATCGCGGTTTCGCGCGAAGGCACGGCGTCCTGCGCGGGGACAATGCAACAGACGACCGCGGCATACGACAAAACAATGTTCCGTAGAGTTTTCATAGAGCCATAATAGCGGCAATACGACTCGGGTTCAACGGAATGTGCCCCGAGCTGTCAACTGTCAATTGTCAACTGTCCATTGTCAATTGTCTTTGACTTCCCCGACCCCGCCGCCGTATTCTGGGACTGGTTCGTCGGGGAACCAACGCAGCAGTATTACGCCCGCCAACTCCGAACCATATAAAGGACGGACCCGATGCCCGCAGTTGCCATTCGAGCCTTGATTCCCGCCCTCGCGCTGTCCCTTTTCTCCTCCTTTGCGCTCGCGGAAGAGGTTAAGACCAGCACGGAACTCACCGCGCTCACGCTCTACGATTCCGGCCAGGCCTATGATGTCATGCGGGCGCCCGACGGCGTGGTGCTCAACGACCTAACCCTGATCGAGAACGACGGACCCGGCGCGGGACTCAGCGAGAAGGGTGTCCATTTCGAGCCGCTGCACGCCGGCGTCCAGATCCGTAAAGTCCTGCGCCTAGACGACACCCGCGCCCGCTCGGCCCACGTGGTCGTGTATATGGAACCGCAAGCACCCCAGAACACGCCCCCCTGGTATCTCGTCGTGAATGGTCACCGCGTCGAAGGCGTCCCACAATCGTGGCACGAGCGCGTCTGGTGGTGGGTGCCGGTTCCGGTGGAGTTTCTGGTGCAGGGGGACAACGAGATCCGCGTCGCCTGCGACGCACCGGAGGGCCAGGGCTACAAGGTGCTTTTCGCCCGCTCGGACGAGTACGAACGGGGTGGCGGGGCCTTCAGCCTGAAAGGGCATACGGGCCTGCTCACCTCGGGCTTCGTGGAAAGGCCCGACAGCGGCGTCCTGGAAGGACTCACGCCCATCGAAGTGGGCGAGAGCTCGGACCGCTCCCTCGACGGCGGTCAGTCCTGGGTCCCCGGACTGCTCGGGCCCCAGGCGGACACCCCCGGCGAATATGTCATCCGCCTCAACCTGAACCAGACCCAGCCCACGGGCTCCCTCGTATCACCGCCCATCGACCTCTGGACCGAGGAGCACGGCATCGCCAGCCGGAGCACCGCAACGCAACTCCACCTTTCCGGCAGCGGCGATACGCCCGAGGGCACCAGCATCGCCTGGGCGGTGCGCTTTGCGGACACCCCTGATCCGACGGACGCCTCCTGGGGCGACTTTCAGACGGTGGCCGAAGGGGCCAACGCGGACGCCGGGCTCGCGGACACGGCCCAGCGCTTCATGCAGGTGCGAGTGACGCTCAACAGCACGTCGCCCCTGGCCACGCCGATCTTTCATGGCCTGCGCATTGAGCGCGTGTTGCAGCAGTCGCCACCGCTGAAAAAAACCTTTTACGCCCGCAACGTGGTGAACCCCAATCTGCTTTATCCTTCCCACACGATGCACTTTGAGAATACGGGAGCACTGCAGTTTGCAGAGCTGCGCAACAACCTCCCCGAGTCGCTCTTGATCCGCAAGACCCAGGGCCAGTTCGCGGAGATCAACCAGATCCGGCACTACGTCTCCCAATTGTGGTACCACGGCAGCCCCCACCCCGAGTATCCCGAGTGGAACGCCGTCGACATCCTGAAGCGCAAACTCCAGTATGGTCATGGTGGCATGTGCATCCAGTTCACCATCGTCTTCATCCAGTCCCTTCAGGCCCTGGGCTATCAGGCCCGCCACGTGAATGTTTTCAACCACGAAACCGCCGAAGTCTACATCGACGAACTGGAAAAGTGGGTCGTCGTCGATCCCGAAAGCGTCTTCGACTCCTACGAGTTCAACACGGACACCGGCGAACCCATCAGCGTCAAGGAACAGCACGAGTACTTCCTCAAACGCTATGGCTTTACGGCGGAAAACCCCATCCCCTGGGCCAGCCCGGAGCCCTGGAACAACTGGAGCAACAGCGGCCGTACCGAGACACCCCAGCCCCTCGAGATCTCCACCTTCACGGACTGGATCAACAACCCGGACCCGGCGCGGAAACCCCCGCAGCACAACCTGGCCGGTTTCTTCCGCCTCATTCCCCGCAACGATTTCCTGACGCGACCGACGCCGCGACCCGTGTCACAGGGCTCCACCCACTGGCCCTGGAGCGGCTACCTCTGCTGGTACGACGCCGCCACCCCGCGCAAACTGCAATACGCCCTGCATAGCGACCGCGAAGCCGATTTCTATCCCACCATCAACCGCGTCCACTTCACCGCGACCCACGGCGCCACCCCCGGCACGGTGGATATCCGCATGACCAGCCAGACGCCCAACTTCGAGACCTACGAGATCAACCTCAACGGCGCCGGCTGGAGCCCGAGCCCGGCCGACTTCACCTGGACCCTCCAGCCCGCAGGTCTGAACCGCCTCCAAATGCGCACGAAAAACGCCTTCGGCATGGAAGGGGCCCCCAGCCAGATCGAAGTCTTCTATCACTACCGCGAGCCGTATAAGCCAAAGGAAGTGAAATGAACAAGCTGCTGGAAGCGGCGGGCGAAGTCTGCGCGTTCATGGCGGAACGCAACTGGAAGTTCTGCATCATCGGTGGACTTGCCGTACAACAGTGGGGCGAACCGCGGACCACACTGGACGCGGATTTTACACTGCTGACTGGCTGGGGCGGCGAGGAGTACTATGTCAAAGAAATCCTCGGGCACTTTGCGTCTAGAATTCCAGGCAATTTTGACTACTTCGTAGCGCAGCGCATTTTGCTCGTTCGCGCTTCTAACGGCATCGATATTGATATCGCCCTCGGCGCGTTGCCCTTCGAAGAAGCCATGATAGAACGGGCCGTAACGAAAGAATTTTCGCCCAATTTATCATTGCCCTGCTGCACTGCGGAAGATCTGGTCGTCATGAAAGCTTTCGCCGGGCGCTCGCGCGACTGGATGGATGTGGAGGGCGTGATTAAACGGCAGGCTAGCCTTGATGTAGACTACGTTCTTGACCATATCTCCGATTTTAACGAATTGAGCAATGAGCCCGATTTGTTTGGACGGGTGAAACGTCTATTGGGAGGCGCAGGGTGAATCGACCGACAATTGAAGAACAGCGCGCGCTGGTCCGTCAGTGGAAAGAAACCGGTCGCATGCTCGAACAACTTCGCGATGAGAAATTGCGTGGCAAGCCTTACGATTGGGAGGAAGTGGATGCACTCCTTTCCCTCGGCGAAAGCTACTATGGACCGCCGCGCTTGACCAGCGGGCTCCAGGAACAGCAGCGCCTGTTCATGAAGCTCGCGCCGGACTGGTATAAGAAACTGCGGGGCATCGAGTAGCCCCCGCCGCGCTTACTCCACCCTCTTACGCGCCAGCAGGTGTCGGACAAACGAAGTGAGCCCCGAAAACCGATACGAATCGTCGATGTACTTCTCCACCACGTAAAAGGCGAAGTAGTAGGCCCGCGCGAAGGCCCAGATCATCAAGGTGAGATACACCGCCGTCGCAATCGTGGGATTTTCCAGCCACACGAGGGCGAAGCAGATCACGCCGATGCCAACCAGCAGTGCCGCCTTCAAGTACATCCACTTCGGATTCTGGAGATCCATAACCGCACCTGCTCGAATCCCATGCTTGAAACATGACGGGAAGAAATTGTTCGCCACGAAGAAACGAAGAACACGAAGCAAGCGGAGGTTCAGAGCGCTTTCTTCCCTCTTACTTCTTCGTGCTCTTCGTGGCCTTCGTGGTGAAACATTTGGTGCAACGACTCAGCCCTTATTCAATTGCGTGTTGAACCATTCGCACATGACGGCGACTTCTTCGGGGATGGTGGGCCAGGGGTGGCCGCCACCGGCTTTCACAATCAGCTCCGCGCTGTGGCCTTTGTCCTTCAACGCCTTTACCATGATCTCGGACTGCTCCAGTTTCACTACTTCGTCGGCGTCGCCGTGGATAAACAACATGGGCGGCGCGGTCTCATCCACCTGTTGCGCTGGTGAAAGCTCTTTCGAGCGGGCTGCAATTTCCTCCGGCGTCTTCCCGTCGAAACCGTCCTCGAAGAAGAAGCGCTCCAGTCGGCGCAGGGGCCCCTGGGACCAATCGACCAGCGTGAAGTCGGTGGGCGGGAAAAAGACGGCGGCGGCGGCGACTTCTGTGCCGTACTTGCCCAGCTCGCCCTCGCCGGTGGCGCCTTCGGCGGTCACGGCGGCAAAGGTGGCCAGGTAACCACCCGCGGAGGCCCCTGTCAGACCGAGGCGCTCGGGATCGACGCCATACTTCTCCGCCTGACTCTTCACCCAGCGGATTCCGGTCTTCACGTTCTCGTTCATCTCCATGCCGGTATACTTTGTGATGGAGCCCGGCCGGATGGCGAACACCGTGTAGCCCTGGGCGCAATAGATGTCGTACATCTTCGCCTTCTTGTGGTCGTTGATCTTGCCCCGATCCGAGTAGAAGGCCCCACTGGCCACGTCCACAATGCCCAGGCCGTGGCCCGGCAGATCGGCCGAGGTATTCGTGGGCGTAAACACATCCGCCAGCAACCCGGTGCCGTGCACTTCGGCATACACGATGTTCTCGTGCTGCACATAGGGGATATCTTCCGCCTGAATCGGCAGAAGCGCAAAAAGGGCAATACCAACAAGGGTGAAAAGGGCGCAGAATTTCATCGAAGGTCCTCGCGTGGATTGGTGCTTCTCTCAAAGGGTCCGGCCATTCTATGCGACATCCCGCCCTCCAAACCACCGGGCCCTGACCGCACCCTGATAATGATAATGCGTTTGCATTTACATTTTGATTTCGATACAATTCCCTTTCGTCGGCTGCGGCGACGACCGCCGCGCCTCTGATTGGAGAAGAACGCTCATGAAAAAGCTCCCGGTAACGGTACTCTCGGGATTCCTCGGCGCGGGAAAGACCACGCTGCTGAACCATGTCCTCAACAACCGACAGGGAATGCGGGTCGCCGTCATCGTCAACGACATGAGCGAGATCAATATCGATGCCGCCCTGGTGCGCGGTGGCGAAGCGGCGCTCCACCGTGAAGAAGAGCGTCTCGTGGAGATGTCCAACGGCTGCATCTGCTGTACCCTGCGCGAAGACCTGCTGGTGGCGGTGGCGAAGCTGGCCCGGGAGCAGCGCTTCGACTATCTCCTGATCGAGTCCACCGGCATCGCCGAACCCCTGCCCGTCGCCGAGACTTTTTCATTCGAAGACGACGAGGGCGTTTCTCTTTCCGACCATGCCACGCTCGACACCCTGGTCACCGTGGTTGATGCGGCAAACTTCATGGCGGACTACGAATCCTGGGACGAACTTCCGGATCGGGACATGGGCCTAGATGAATCGGACGACCGCAGCATCGTCGACCTCCTGACCGACCAGGTCGAATTCGCCAACGTGATCATTCTGAACAAGTGCGATCTCGTTGAGGCCGACCGGCTGAATCGGCTTGAGGCCTTTCTACGCCATCTGAATCCCTCGGCGCGACTGTTGCGCGCCGTGAAGGGTGCGGTGCCCGCCGGGGATATCCTCAACACGGGCCTCTTCCGCGTCGACGAAGCCTCCCAGCACCAGGACTGGCTGGCGGTGCCCCGGGGCTCCGAGTCCCCGGAAACGGAGGAGTACGGCATACGCTCCATGGTTTTCAAGGCGGATCGTCCCTTTCACCCGGTGCGGTTGTGGTTTCTCCTGAATGACAGCGAGACCTTTTTCGGGCCGATTCTGCGCTCCAAGGGCTTCGCCTGGCTGGCCACACGGCCGGACCAGGTGTATGAGTGGTCTCAGGCGGGTGTCGCAGTGCACCTGACCCCGGCGGGCTACTGGTGGGATGCCCTCCCCCTGCCCGAGTGGGAAGTGGCCGAGGAAGATCTGGAGGATGCCCGGACCTCGCTTCGGGAAGCCTTCGGCGAGCGGGGCCAAACGCTCGTACTTATCGGCCAAGGCTTGAACGAAGCACGGGCAAGGCGCCAGCTATCCGAGTGTCTGCTCACCGATGTTGAATGGGCGGCCGGCCCGGAATCCTGGGCCTTACTGCCCGATCCCATCCCCAACGAGACCGAAGAGGAAGCGGCGCTTCAACACGACGCCGCGGCGCGAAACAACTGACGGAGCACTACGCACATGGCAAAAAAGATCGGGCGTGAACTGGTGATTCTTCAAAGTACCGAGAGCGCTTTCCGCTACACCACCACGAAAAACACGCGAACGAAGACGCAGCGGCTCCAACTGAAAAAGTACGACCCGGTGGTGCGGAAGCATGTTCTCTTCAAGGAGCACCGGTGAGTACCGGCGTGCCGGGCTGGCGAGCCCTCCTGGCGGACACGTTTCGCAGGCGGGACGTGAAGCAGCTTGTGGCGATCCTGTTGATCACGGCGGTGGCGACCCTCTACTCGCGATGGGACCTTGCCCGGAAGGACGCCCTCCTGGTTCCCGAAGGCGTCCGGCACGAATCCGAACTGCTGCCGCCCGATTCAAAGGCGGATTTTGATTGCCTGACCGAAGTCCGCTCTGGTCGGGAGTACGGCTGGTTTGGCAAGTTCTGGGGCACGGTGCGCGTATACATCCGTGAAAAGGATGATCGCGCCATGGCCAGCTTCCGGGGCTTTGAGTTTTTCTATCGACTTGAGGACGGCGCCTGGACGCAAACAGACTCGGCCAGCATCGTGACGCCCGAACATATTCTGGAAGCCTATACTACCTTTGAGGAAGCGGGACTTGAGGTGGACGAAAATGCCTATTTGCTCAAGAGACCTTAACAGAACCGGCCTTTTCATCGCCATGGCGTTTCTGGCGGGATGCTCCGCGCCGCTCGACCAGCCCCTCGACACGGCCGATCCGACGCTGAATCGCAGCGATCTGCAGGCCCGGGCCGAGTCGCGCGCGGGTCAAAGTTCCAGCAGCGCCAAAGACTTCGCGCCCGGATTGCTGGCGGCGGCGGAAATGTACCTCCAGCGCGCAAAACAGACTACCGAGGACGAAAAAAATCGGGAGCTGCTGGCCGCCGGAGACCAGTGCCTGCGCGATGCGGAAAGCGTGGCGGATATAAAGTCCCGCGAGCATACGATTGCCTTTCCGGCGGATCGAAGCCTGGGGAAGATCTCCTTCTCCCCCTGGGGAGAGAACCACTGGCGATTCGCCGCCCAGGCGCGGGGGGATATCGCCGTCAGCGCGAACATGATGACGGGCCTGGAAGCGAACAAGGAATTCGGCGAGGCCGATCTTGTCTTCTTGACCAATCTCGCCCCCGGCGCAATCCAGTACCTCACCCTGGGCGATACCAACGTCCCGCCTGCCGCTCTGGCCGCACTGAAGAATATCCGCGGACTCCGGGACTTGTCGCTGGCGGATGCCCGATATACCGGCGACTTCATTCCCCATATCCAGGCCTGTCCCTGGCTTCGCATGGTGAACCTGCTGGGCAATGATATGACGGATCAGGAGTTCGGCGCCCTCGCCGGCCTGCCGGCCATTGAGGCGCTCGCCATGGACTGCGAGTCTCTGACCGGCGCCGCCTTCGAAACGGTGGCAACCTTCCCAAAACTGCGCACGCTGATCACGCGCTCCTTCGACCCCGGCGATCAGGGCGTCGCCCACCTCGCTAGATGCCCGAATCTCGAGCAACTGTGGCTCTCGGGCGTGGGTATTACAAACGCGTCCGTGGCCGTGCTCAAGCAACTGACCCAACTCCGCGACCTCGCCCTCATCGAAACCTCCATAACCGACGCGGGGCAGCGGGAACTCGAAGCCGCCCTGCCCGAGTGCAATATCGATCGAACCGTGCTCCTGGCGGAATGACGGCGCCGCCGGATAGCGTAAACGCGACCAACCTCGCCCCGGACACTCCCCATGGCGTATACTGCCACGACTTCAAACCTAAACCGGCAGGACACGACCTTTGGAAACCTGGACCCAACAGCAAACCATTTATGACGGCAAAATCTTTCGCGTGCGCGTGGGTGAGGTCTCCCTGGAAGACGGAACCGTCGCCCAGCGTGAAATTGTGGAGCACGGAGGCGGCGTGGGGATTATCCCGTTCACCGGAAACTCCGTTATTTTTGTGCGCCAGTACCGCATCGCCATCGGCAAGACCATTCTGGAGATGCCCGCGGGTAAACGCGAGGGCGACGAGCCCCCGGCGGATTGCGGCATGCGCGAGCTCATCGAAGAGACCGGATTGCGCGCGGGCCGGTTGATCCCCGCGGGTGCGGTCTACGCCAGCGTGGGCTACTGCTCGGAACTCATCCATGTTTTTTTGGCCCTGGACCTCGAACATGTCGGCCAGGACCTCGACCACGAAGAGCGCATCGAACTCGTCGAAATGCCCATCGAAGAAGTTCGCACCGCTCTGCGGGAGCACCGCTTCGACGACGCCAAGACCGTCGTCGGGCTGTATGCGCTCTTTCAATACCTCGACGCAGCAAAGTCCTGAACCTCGGTGCGGACCGGGCCAGAGGACAAAGGAGACTCGACATGGAAATCACGGGACTGGACAAGGTCCTCCACATCGCCGTGAGCTATTTCCTGGCCCTCTTCGATCCCGCGCTCGCGGTGGCCGCGGGGCTGGGCAAGGAGATCTTCGATTTTTTCGGCGGAGGAGTGGCCGATGCGCTGGACCTGGTGGCCGATGTCATCGGCATCTTGCTGGCGCTTTGATGTTGGCGCGCGCCGGCGAAGTGCACACAGCAGAAAGTCTCCGCATACGCATGGCGGATTTTATAAATCATCCCAAACGTTCGAAGATGCTGGCATCGTCAGCGCAGCGACCCTCTGGATTCTTAAATCATGTTTAAACCCTTATTGCGCACCGTATGCCCCTGTGTCTGCCTGGTACCGCTGCTTGCCGCCATCTTGTCCGCCTGTGGCGGCGCGTCGGGCGGAAAGGGCATCGTCTCCCTGGCGCCCAACCTCACGGAAACCATATTTGCCCTCGGTGAGGGTGACCGCCTCGTCGGCGTCAGTGATTTTGACGACTACCCCGTCGCCGTGAAAAACCTCCCCAGAGTCGGTGGCTATATCGACCCCGATCTGGAGCAGCTCTCACTTCTGTCGCCCGCTCTTATCATCGTTCCGGGACAGCACGAACAGGTGACTTCTTTCGGCGAAATGAACCAGATCCCGGTACTCAACGTACACATGGACAATCTGGAGACCATCCACGCCGGCATCGACACCATCGGCGCCACCCTGGGCGTACCGGCGAAGGCGGCGGAGCTCCGGGCCAGAATCGACGCGGACCTCGACGCGCTTCGAGGGGCCCTGAAGCCCCATCCCCGGAAGAAAGTACTCATCGTCCTCGGCCGCGAACGGGGCGACCTGACCAACCTCCAGACGGTGGGGGGCAGTTCGTTCATCTCCGAGTTGGTCGAGGCAGCGGGCGGCGACAACATCTATAAGAGTGCCGCTCAGCCTTATCTGGAGGCCTCCAAGGAGACCATCCTCCTCGAAGCACCGGATGCGATCCTGGAGATTCAGGCGGGAAAAAGTCTCACCACGAACCAGACTCAGGCGCTCTACAACGACTGGCGCTTCATGGACACGGTGCCCGCCGTGAAGAACGGCGCGATCTACTACGTCACCGAGTCCCACGCCATGCGACCCGGTCCCCGCATCGCCGATGTGGCCAAGATTATTGCGCGCAAGCTTTATTTCGAGGCAGAATTACCGGAATGAAGCATTCCCTGGCGGCTGATCGCCTCTATTTTTCCTATGCGCCCGCCGCGCCGGTGCTGGCCGACGTTTCCGCCGTGCTGGAATCGGGTACCGTTGCCGGGATCATCGGCCCGAATGGCGCGGGTAAGAGCACCTTGCTCCAGGTGCTCTGCGGCCTTCTTGTGCCCGCGGGTGGCAGCGTGTCGCTCGACGGAAGACCCCTCGCCACCTTCAACCCCCGGGAGCGGGCCCGCATCATCGCCTACATGCCCCAGAGCGTCCAGCCCACCTTCAGCCTTTCCGTTCGCGAGGTGGTGGCCCTGGGACGTTACCCGCACTTAGGCCCTTTTGGCGCGCTGGGAGAACCGGATCACGCCATCGTGGCGGCGTGCCTCGCACAGACCGAAACCGAGACCTTCGCGGAACGGGACTTTCTCTCCCTCTCCGGCGGCGAGCGCCAGCGGGTCATTCTCGCCAGTGTCCTGGCTCAGGAGCCGAGAATCCTGTTGCTGGACGAGCCCACCTCCGCCCTGGACCTGCCCCACGAAACCGCCTTCTTCCAACAGTTGCGGAAGCTGGCCGCGCAAGATCTCGGGGTGATCGTGGTGACGCATGATATCAACATGGCGGCCCAATTCTGTGACCGCCTGCTCCTGCTGGGCCAGGAACACACGCTCGTGAAACAAGGCGCCCCCGAGGAGGTACTGACCGCGGCGAACCTTTCGGCGGCCTACGGAAGCCCCCTCGCCGTATGCGCCCATCCCATCACGGGAACGCCCTTTGTCACGGTGCCCCTGGATTCCGGAGCACGGCCATGAGCATCGCCGACAAGTTCCAACTCCGCCACACGCTCCTGCTCGGTGCGGCCGCGTGCGCCGTCATATTCGTGTCCAGCATCTTCATCGGCACCGAAACCCTCGATCTGGGCAAGGCCTGGCACGAGCTTTCCAGCGGCACCCCACTAAACGAGGCCCCCACCCTCTCCGTACTGCTTCGCCACCGCATCCCCCGCACCCTGGCGGCCTTCATCGCCGGTGCGGGACTTGCCCTGGCGGGCTGCGCCTTTCAGGCCCTCCTGCGCAATCCCCTCGCCACGCCCTACACCCTCGGTGTCGCCAGCGCCGGGGCTCTGGGCGCCTGGGTCGCCTTTCTCCTCGCCGACATCACCGCGACCATCCCCCTGCTGAACCTCCTCACCAGCAAGCAGGTCATGGCCTTCCTCTTCGCCAGCGCCGATGTGTATATCGTCTACCTCCTCGCTGCGCGGCGCATCCACACCTCCCCCGCCGTGCTCCTCCTTGCCGGCGTCACCCTCGGCATGCTGGCCAACGCCGGCATCATGTTCAGCCGCTACATCGCACGGCCCGACCGCCTGGTCAACATGGATCGCTGGCTCATGGGCGGCGTGGATGTCCTCGGGTACCGGCCCGTGTTGGTCCTCGCCGCAGGCGTCATCCCCTGCGCCATTGTGCTTCTGCTGCAGGCCGCGCGGTACGACCAGTTTGCCTTCGGAACCACCATGGCCGCCGGGCGCGGGGTCAATATCGCGCGACTCCAGATCACCACCTTTCTCGTGGGTTCGTTGATCACCGCCATCATCGTCTCTGAAGTGGGCCCCATCGGCTTTGTCGGCCTCATCATCCCCCACGCCGTGCGCCTCGCCACCGGTCCCCAGCACCGCATCGTTATGCCCGTCAGCATCGTGGCAGGCGGGGCCTTCCTCTGCGCCTGCGACATCGTGGCGCGAAGAATACTGCCGGGCGAAACCCCCATCGGCATCATTACCACCATGATCGGCGGCCCCGTCTTCTTGTACCTGCTTGTAAAGCGGAAATTTTCCGACTGGCAGATGTAGAAGGGACAGCGTCGCCCCATGATTCGATATGGCAGAAATACATAGTGCTCGTACGTTGCCTCAAACCAGGCGAAACGCACCAGAACTGGCGGGGCTGTCCTGTGGCGTCGCGCCTGCGTCGCAATCAGAAGTACTTCCCCATCGGACTCGGGATATCAAGAACTCCTTTAAGGTGCGGGCACGCCTCGCTCACAACAGGACAGCCCCGCCGGTTGAAGCATTTTCTGCTCCATCAAGACACACCACGGGCGCGAAATGATTCTTGCGTGTTCCGGTCACGAGGCGACGCTGTCCCTGCGTCTCCACCCCCGATTGCAATTCCCTGGCGCCGCCCCTATAATTGGTTATAACAACCAACCCAAAGGAGCAGCCCCTTGAAGAAACTCACGCCTCTTTTGTCTCTCGCGACAATGGCCCTGCTGGCACCCCTCGCTTCCGCTGAACCTGCGCAACTGGTGAAGGAAAAGGACGTGGTCATCTACTCCGATGACCAGTTCCACAGCGCCTTTCCCTCCGTGGTGCGCCGCCCCGATGGCGAGCTTATCCTCGCTTTTCGCCGCGCCCCCGATCGCCGGATCTTCGGCGAAAAGGGCACCAGTCACACCGACCCGAACAGCTATCTGGTTCAAGTACGCTCAAAGGACAACGGCGAGACCTGGACAAAGAATCCCGCCCTCATTCTGGCCCATCCTTTCGGCGGCTCCCAGGACCCCTGCATGATCCAGTTGGCCGACGACTCCATCGTTTGCACGAGCTACGGCTGGGCCCTGCCCCGGGACGACGCCTGGAAGTCCTTCGGCAAGGTGGCGCGGGCGGGCGAGTTTAATTTCTTCGGCGGGTATCTGGTCCGCTCCATGGACGGCGGCCACACCTGGTCCGACCTTATCGTGCCGCCGCCGATCCCCGGTGAAGACACCAAGACCGCCTTCAACCAGCCCCTGCCCGCCTACAATCGCGGCGGCCTCTATCAGGGCAAGAGCGGACGTCTCTTCTGGGCCGTGGCCTCGCCCGTGCAGGGTGATACGACCGGGCGTACGGAAAATCACCTGATGTACTCCGATGACGGCGGCCTCACGTGGACCTACGGCGCGCCCATTGCCCAGGACCCCAAGGTGGTCTTCAACGAGGCCTCGATTTATGAAACGCCCAAAGGCGATCTCGTGGTCTTCATTCGCACCGACGAATTCGATGATCACACGGTGGTCGCGCGCTCGACGGACGGCGGTAAATCCTTCATCTGGGAGGATGCCGGATTTCAGGGCCACCCCCACTATCCCGTTCAACTACCCGACGGCCGCGTGCTGCTGGTCTACGGCTACCGCCACGCCCCCATGGGCATCCGGGCGCGCATCCTGAATCCCGAATGCACAGACTACAAGGAGTCCACCGAAATCGTCCTTCGCGACGACGGCGGCAACGGCGATCTGGGCTATCCCTGGGCCACCGTCATGGCGAACGGCAAGGTGCTGGTGAGCTATTACTTCAACATCGAAGGCGGCACCAAGCACATCGCAGGCACTATTCTACGCTTGGAATGAGAACGTAACCTGTGGGCCTTACGGAAAACCTGCGACCATAAGGCCCATCAGCCCTTCGGATTGAGGTGATCGGCCAGGTCGCGCGCGACCTCCGGCCAGTCGCTGTTCATGCCCCTGAAACTCAGGTCTTCGATTTCCCAATCATCGATGGTCGGCGCACAAAGCAGCTTGTCGTTGTAAAGAATGGCAAGCTGCTTTCCCATATTACCGAAGCAGGCGCCGCCGAGCACCTCCTGGGCTTCGGGCGTGAAGGTGAGCCGCAGGAACAGCTTGTCGTCCCGCGTTTCCAGAAAAGCGCCCGTCACCGCGCGCCCGTCCACGATGATGTCCTCCAGCACGGCCACCACCGTGCCCGGCGCATAGCCCGGCGCCGCGAAGTGAGTGACCTCGACAAACTCGCGATCCTGTGGCTCCGCCATGAGGCGCACCTGAAAGGTATCCGGCGGATCCGGCGCGGGAGTTTCCACCACCGGCGTTGCGGCCGCAACCCTCGGCGCGCCAATAGGCCCCGAGTTTGCCGCATTCCAGAGCTTTTCCATCGCCTCCGACGCTGCCGGGGGCATGCTCCCGAGGGCGAGTAGCTCCGGCCGGGCCGCTGAAATGGCCACCACGCCGGCAACCTGCCCCTGCATGACGATGGCCATTTCCTGGCCCATGTTTTGGCGCAGGAATCCGGCAAAGGCCTCCTCCCGCGCGAGGTCATCCGCCCTCGTGGCGGGGCGGGCGACGAGCTCCGCATCGTCTCCCCGGCGAACGAATTCCCAGTTATAGGGAATCACCGCGCTCGCCGTGGGGTTCGTGGGCGCTTGAACATGGAGCCAGCGCCGTTCGCTGTCCCCCGTGGAACGATACCAGGGCAGTTGGACGACCCGGCCGCCGGCTTCCGGCGCATGCACCACCCACGCGAAAAAGGGCTCGGTATAACGCGGGGGAATGGCGGATATCGTCCAGCAGACATCATCGGCGATGTCCAACTCGCGCCGAATGCGTTCGCGCGCCGCCGCATGCACGGTGAAGCGCTGGCGCAGATAATCGAGGGTCAGCCCTTCTTTCCACTGGCCATTGCGCCGCGGCAGCCGGCAGTTGAATACGGCGGGCACACCGGGTATGGTGCGCAGCCCCGGAACCCAGGTGTATGTTCCCAGATCCGACCCATCGGCCATTTCGACGCCCCGAACGCGATAGGTCCGGTGTCCATGAACTTCGGAGAGCAAATCGACACGGCGCGACGCGGCCTCCGACAGCACCAGCGTTGCGCGATCGTCCACCACATGCACGGACTCCACATCCGAGAGATCGGCAAAGGGCTGGCGCCAGGCGCCCTCCACAGTCTCCGCACTCTCATACGGGTGGGTCTCCCAGGCCATCTCCAGCGTGGGAAAGCGCTGATAGAGCAGGAAGCCAAAGAGAGGCGCGCCATCGTGCAGCGCGGTGCACTGGTATTCCAATCCGAGCTGATAGTTTTCCGCCAGCGTCCGCATCGCCCGGACCGCCGGGTGCTCCCGCCCGTCAATCGGCCCATGCCCCTCCAGGAAGAGCACCAGATGGGGTGAGCCTCCTTCGAGAATGGCGTGGGTCATCGCGGACACATCCGCGCAGGGAGCGAGTGCATGGGCGATATCTCCCAGCACGGGGGCGAAATAAGCTTCATCCTGTGGCAAGAAATCTGAATCCTTCTGTACTGCCGCCGCCCCTTCCAAAGGTGCGGGGGGGGAGCCGGGCGCGGGGAATTCGCTGGCTATGGACAAGGGAGAAAAGAGGAGGGCGGCGAGTGCCAGCGAGGCCCGCAGGCCGGACCCATCGCGACGGAAGCAGCACGGAGACAACTTACAAGCCATGACCATAACCTCGCGATGATATTGCACACCCAACACCCTACGGTCCGGCGCGCAAAAAAGTCAAGCCCCGTTTGTACACCGCGGCCAATCCAGCCCCGAAGCGTTTCACCTGAACCGATGATCGTGAAACAAATTCCGCCGAGACCGGCCCCATGCACCGGAATACCGCGGGGTCTTGCAATTTGAGGCCCATCCAACGCAGACTGTAGCGCGGTGACGGGTGCGGACACGCGCGACCCCGCACCCGAACATGGAACAGAAAAGGAAAGGAACGACCCCCATGTCTTCACACGCCATCAGCCGGCGCGCCTTCATGCGACAGAGCGCCGCCGCGGGAGCCGGACTCGCGCTGGCCGCCACGGCGGGCACCGCCGCCGCCGCACCAGCTTACAAGCCCTTCCCGAAGGCGATTCAGTACGGCAAGCTCCTCGACCTGCCCTCCGACAAGGAGAAGTTCAAGCTCCTGAAGGAATGTGGCTTTGACGGCATCGAGGGCTATCCCATGGCCGATCTCGACGCCGCCAAGCGCATGGGCGAAGAAGCGCGCGAGGCGGGCGTGCCGATTCACTCGGTCACCTACGGCGGCTGGAAGAACCCCATGTCGAGCCCGGACCCGGAGGTGATCAAGAACGGCCAGGCTGAAATCGACAACGCCATCCGCACGGCCAAGGCCATGGGCGCGGATACGATGCTGCTGGTGCCCGCCGTCGTCACCGACACGGTTCGCTATCAGGATGCCTGGGTAAATTCCCAGAAGAACATCCGCCCCCTCATTCCCGTGGCGGAAGAACTCAATATCGTCATCGGCATTGAAAACGTATGGAACAAATTCCTGCTTAGCCCGCTGGAATTCGCCCAATACGTGGACGAGTTCGAGCACCCCCTTGTACGCGCCTACTTCGATGTGGCCAACACCGTTATCTTCGGCTATCCGGAAGACTGGATCCGCACCCTGGGCAAGCGTATTTGCAAACTTCACTTCAAAGACTTCAAACGCGAAGGTTACGAGTGGACCAAGCTCCCCTACGAGGGCGACGTCAACTGGGCGGAAGTCCGCAAGGCGCTGGACGAGATCGGCTATACCGGCTGGTGCACGGAAGAAGTCCCCAAGGGAACCGACGAAGCCTGGCTGCGCGAGTTGTCCCGCCGCCTTACCCTCATAGGCGAAGGCGCAGCCACCGCGTGATCTATCCCAGCCATCCATCCTGCGCGGTCGCCGAAGAGGATGAAGATTCTCTGGCCCACCTGGCGCTCCGGGAGCGCCTGGGCGCCCACCACTATCGCCAGCGGATGAACGTGGAACATTGCCATGCCTCGGAAGTTTTCGGGGGGGGACGTACCCGTTTCCACCCCGAAAACTTTCCGGTGCTTCGGATCGCCCTGCACATCCTGTTGAAAGGGACACTGACCTGGTGGTGGGGCAACTGGAATGCGCGCCAGATCCAGGTGCGCGAAAACAGAATCCGCCTCCGCAGGCTTCCACCCTGCTTTGAGGGGTTCCGTATACTCCAGTTGAGCGATCTCCATCTCGACATTGACCCCCGCATTACCGAAGCGCTCCTCGAAACCATCGCACCTCTGGAATACGACCACTGCGTCCTCACGGGAGACTATCGGGCCGAGACCTTTGGACCCATCGATGCCGCCATGGCCGAAACCAGACGGGTCGTGGCCGCACTGAAAACGCCGTGCCACGGCATTCTCGGCAACCACGATTTCCTTGCCATGGTCCCCCGCCTGGAAGCCATGGGCGTACACATGCTCATGAATGAGCACGCCCCCATAAAGCGGGACGGCATCGCGATCTATGTGGCGGGTATTGACGACCCCCACTACTACGAAACCGAGGACTTCGAGAAGGCCCTCCTCGGGATCCCCCCGGAAGCGACCACCCTCCTCCTCTCCCACACGGCCGAAACATACCGCCGGGCCCTGGCCTGCGGCATCGACTATGTGCTCAGCGGCCACACCCACGCCGGCCAGATCTGCCTGCCGGGTGGCATCGCCCCCCTGCGCAATGCCCAGCACCCCCGCGAAATGGACAGCGGCCCCTGGTCCTACCACGAACTCCAGGGCTATACCTCGGCCGGTGCCGGGTGCAGCATGGCCCCGGTGCGCTTTTTCTGTCCCCCGGAAGTCACCATCCATATCCTGGAGCGCAGCGCGGAGGCCTGACCTTGACGGATGACCTCCAGGATCCGGCGATACGCCTTCGCATCGTCCAGCGCTACGGGAGTCACTCCCTCGCTTACTCCATGCTCCAACCCGGAATGGGCTATTGGGGCTCGTCAGAAACAGGCCTGGCCGCCTACCGAAAGAACCTCGGCCAGTACACCTTCCTCGGCGACCCCGCGTGTCCCCCCGAATCACTTGATTCCTTTCTCGCCGCACTGCTTACCGAATTCCCACGGGCGCTGTTCATGCAGATTCATGAGCGTACCGCCGCCTCACTCCGGAACCTGGGACACCACATTACCCCGGTGGGCGTTGAGAATGATATCGACACCGCCACCTTCACCCTTCGGGGCCGACGCATGGCCGATTTGCGGCACTACCGCAACAAGGCCCGGGCCGGAAGGGTCACGGTGGAAGAATTGCCCGATTCGGTAGCGCTGCGCAGGGCACTGCGGCCCGTGTCGGACGCCTGGCTGCCGCACAAGTCCTGGCTGGGCCGGGAATTGGAATTCCTGGCGCGCCCCTTCACACCCAACCCCGAGCCGGGGGTCCGCATTTTCACAGGGACCATAGACGACCGACTGGTCGCCTTCGTGGTACTGGACCCGCTCTACCGCGAAGGAAGCGTCATTGGATTCACCGTCACGATCTTACGACATTTTCGCGAGACCCCCGAGGGTACTTTGGACTATATCGTACTGGCGGCCATCGAGGCGCTCGCGGCGGAGGGAATCCCGCTGCTCAGTCTGGGCGTGAGCCCCTTCCACCAACTCGAAGCCCTGGGGGCCCGGCACGGCGTCGGAAGTCCGGCCATTTTCGCGCTTTACCGGCTTTTGCGGCGCTGGGGCGACCCCATCTACCATTTTCGGGGTCTTTCCTTTCACAAGAGTCGCTATCGCGCCAGGGAGCTCCCGGTATTTACCGCAGCTCCCGGTCCCGTCGGACTGCTGCCCCTCTACGCCTCGGCCCGCGCCTGCCGGATGCTTTGAGCACCTCGCACGCCTGAGTCGCCCCGCTGGACCACATTATTATTGAAATTCTGGTTTTAAAAGCCACTCCATGCAGGTTTTAAGGAAATGTTCTCGTTTTGTTACTCTTTCTACATGCTTTTCAGTGCATAATTCGGTTGTCGACAGGGCAACCTGAGCCGACAACCAAAACAAGGATGTTAACGATGGTCGACGAAAACTTCGGTTTCGCAGGAGGCGATGACGACCAGACCGACCCCAAAAAGGGCCAGGGATGGAGTCAACCGGATGACCGGAACACGGTGGACACTGAAGCACTGGAACGGTGGCTCGTGAAGAACCGGAATCTGTGGTTCCTGGGACTTCGGCTCGCAGCAGCGGCCCGCCAGTATAAGCGAGAGTATAGAAACATACCTTTTAACCAGAACGGGTGGTTCAGCCCGAACTAATATAAAAATCTTCCTCAACCCCTGCATGCCGCCGGCGACCTCAAGCACGATCCCCCCCCTGGTCCCGGCGGCACCCTCCTTTTAAGGGGGCTTTTTCTGTTTACAGGGAGCCTCAGAACGTCGGCCACGGAATAGCGCGCGGCAAAAAAATAAAACGCTAATTTGGCATCTCACTCTCTTTTTCGACTTCGAGGTGCCTTTCCCGTTCAAAACAGCCGGTCTATGCCGCCGCCATTCCCGCCGCGTTCGGGAAGATCCGGCGTATCATCTTCGAATCGATCCCGGATGGCCTCAATATCGTCCTTGCCGGATTCATACTCTTCGACCGAAATCGCGCCGATAAGTTCCACCGTGAGCTTGGTGTTGCGGCAGACAAACCGGATGCCCGTCCCGCTGGGGAGCAGTTCGGGCTTCTCGAAGGTCTGCCACTTCTTGGCGGCCTGTCCGCCGGACCACATGGTAATCGCATAAATCTTTTTCATGGCTTCGTCTCGCGCACCGGGACCTCAAAGGCCGCCGGTCTGGTCCAGGAAATGGATGAAGTTCTGAATTCGCGTCTGGGCATCGTGATCCGCCCGGGTGAACTGCACCCCGAGGCCGTAGCCGTTCTTTTCCGGCACGGCCTTGTTCCATCGGACGACGCCAACCGCGCGTATTTCCTCGCCGCTCTGCAGCGTAATCAGTAGATTCAGTTGTGCGCCTATATCGAGGAGGTCCCGGGTGTAGAGTTGGCAGCCGTCGGTGCTGAGGTCCAGCAAACGACCGGCGACGGGATGATCCGTCATGTTCCACGTATCGGACGCCCCGCTGCGGTGGCCCACCTGAACACTGATTTTCACCGTGCAGGTATGCCGGATGGCGCGGCGGCGCTTCTGGCGGAGTTCTCGGTTGACCTCGCCGTCCACCTGTCCTTGAAAATTCTGGACCTGGCTCAGCAACTGACGGTCTGAAGCGCGACGTACAAATTTCCTGCGGTCTTCTAACACTCTTGAGGACTCCTCTAGGGGGAAATGCGCCCGCAGGCGCAGGGTATCGGGTTAAATGGACGTTGTTCGGCTGCTGGGAGCCAGCCATCGGGACGCCGCCGCCGCCGCGCGCTCCACGGAGATCCCGGTCATGCAGCGGTGGTCCGTCACGCAGTGAGGTTTCTGGCAAGGTCCGCATTCCACATCGATTCGCAGAACTTCGCCGCGCTCCCAGGGGCTTTCGGTATAAGCGGGTGATGTGGAACCCATAATACAGACAACCGGCTTGCCAAATGCAATCGCGATGTGACGGGGACCGCTGTCGTTCCCAATCAGGAGATCGACGCTGGCGATGGCCGCCTTCAGGCGCGCGATGGAAGGCTTGCCGCCGTGGTATTCGAGCAGGGGCGCCGTCGCCGCGCCCAGGACGGCATCGCGGGTCTCCTCCTCACCCGGACCGGTCATGACGAGGCATTGTGCCCCGTGCTCCTGGTAGAGCCGATCCGCGAGGGCCGCGAAGCGCTCGGGTAGCCAGCGCTTGCTGGGCCCGAAAGCGGCGCCGGGCGCTATGCCCACCAGCGGACGCCCGGGTTCTATGAGCGCCTTCACCGCCGCCATTTCGGCGGGATCGGCGGCCAGTTCGAGACCAAGCCCGTCGTCCACCGCGCCCGCCAACGCCGCGATTTCCAAGTATTCCAGCGCCGTATAGCGCGGGACGGGTTTTCCGTCAACCCGGTGACGCGGGTGCGCGTGGGTCAGCAGCAGGCGGCGACCGCCCCGATTGAGGCCGATGCGTGTGGATGCCCCGGAAAGCCAGGCGAGCCAGGCGGCCCGGAAGGCGTGGGGGAAGACGACGGCCATTTCCGCGCCACCCGCGCGCAACGATGGGCGCAACTCCAGTGACTTGATCAAACCCGGCCGCTCAGGCAGGGGCAAGAACCGATCGACCCATGGGAGGCCTTCAAGCACGGCGCAGCAGGCCCCCTTACCCGCGGCGGTAATCGTGGCTTCGGGATAGCGCTTCTTCAGCGCCCGAAGCGCCGGGGTGCACATCACGACGTCGCCCAGCCAATTGGGGAGGAAAACGAGGATGGCGCTGGGCGATTGGGTGGCGGGAAGGGACATGGCTGCATTGAGGTTCTGGGTTGGGGCAACTGCTAATTGGAATGGCGAAGTTTAGCACGACGGCCCACCTGCGAGAAATGTCGACACGGCTGATTGCGATTCCGAAGGGGTACAGCGACCCGCGTGAGAAGTTCAACGGGACAAAGTCGCCTCGGTTCGGGGTGCTGTCGCCGACCTATTCTTTGGAATCTCCCCGCCGTGCGCGGAGTGATTCAAGAAAGGCCTCATCACCCAGGGTTTCCTGATAGGAGCGATGGTGCTCGGAGACCAGCCGGCGGACGAGGGCGAGAATATCGAGGAGTGCGCGAATCAGCAATACCCCCAGGAACAGAAAAAGAAGCGATAGCCCCAGCGCCAGACGGCGGGGATCGGCGGCGGACTGAAAAAGATGCAGGGCGAGAAGCAGCACGACGGGGATGGTCAGGAGCAGGTAAAAGCTCGCCGGCCGCCTCCGGTGGGCGGCGGCCATCCCCTGCCAGAGGTGCTGGCGAAGGGTCCGGACGGGCCGGATATCGCTCGAGGGTTCGCGCATGGGCCCCGCGGCGTCAGTTCATGCAGCCGCCGCCGCGCATTCTGCAGCACTGGGAGGCGCCGCAGCCGACGGGTTCGGGGGCCGTGGCCTGCATGGGGGCAAAGCGGCTCATCTGCTTCTCCAGTCGTGTGGACGCGCACGCCGGGCATGCGGGGGATTCGCCGCCCCGGACCAGAATCTCCGAGGAGGCGCCGCAATCGGCACAGGCAAAGGCAAAGAGGGGCATAATCAGATCTCTCCTTCCGCGGCGGGCCGTCGGGCCCGGCCAGTTTCCAACCGGGGTCAGTATACCAGAAAACATCCGCATCAATGGATGGCATCCGCCGGGCTGCGGCGGGCCGCCCGGGTACCGCATGGCGAGAATGGGATCCGGTGCGTCTTCTGGGGTAAGATAGCGCAGTAAGAGCGTTGTCCTGCCCATGTCGACCGGGGGGCTTGGATCTGGATTTCGCAGGCTGTGCCGACACCTCCATGAGAGCGAGCAATGAAATCACAGTCCAAGTACTTCTTACTCAGTCCGCTGTTGATCACGGTCCTGGCCTCGCTCATCGCCTACACGCTCATAACCGACTGGATCATTCTGCCCCGCTTCCAGGCCGTGGAAGATGCGGACGCCCGGAAGGACACGAACCGCTGCGTGGACGCCATCTACCGGGAGGCGGAGCACGTGCTTGCGCTGGTCCGCGACTGGGCGCTCTGGGACGACACCTACGCCTTTGTCGCGGATCGGAATCAGGATTTCATCGATTCCAATCTGGTCTGGGCTTCCCTCAGGGAAACCGGTATCGATCTGATCTACATCTGCAATAATGATGGCGGGATATTGACCGGCAGCGCCTTCGACAGGTCGACGGGAACCCCGTTTCACCCAGAGGGATTCGACGGTACGGCGATACCCACCAGCCACCCCGCGTTCAAGGCCGCAAACTCGGATGCGCAGTTCGGGTTGATGCCGAGCGACGGAAAAATCCTGCTGATCGCGGCCAATCCCATCTTGCCGAGCGAAGGTGCGGGCCCCGCGCGCGGGGTATTGATCATGGGGCGCTATCTGAACGCGGAACGGCAGGGCGCCCTGGTGGAGCAGGTGAATGTGCAATTTGAACTCATCGAGGCCGGGAACGCCTCGCCCGAGGACGTGGCGCGGGTGCGGGCAATCGACCCGGACCTGAACGGGATACAGATCACAACGCCCTCCGATACACGCTGGGTTTCCTTTTGTCCGATACGGGATCTGGCGGGCAACGACTCGTGGATCCTGCGGGCGGAAGGGCCCCGGGACGTCGCCGGACTGGGCCGCCAGACCGCACGTCTGGCGTCCATCCTGCTCTTGATGACGGTACTGGTGGTGGCGGGCGCGCTGATCGTCATCGCATCGATTGGCGCCCGGGAAACCCGGCTCCACGCGGCGCAGGCCGAGGCCCTCGTCCTGGAGCGGACCGCCCAGCTCGCGGAAACCAACGCGCGCCTCGAGTGCGCCATCGGCGAGGCCGAGTTTCAAGCGACTAAAGCCGGCCAGGCCAATCAGGCCAAGAGCGAATTTGTCGCCAATATAAGCCATGAGATCCGGACGCCCATGAACGGCGTCATCGGCATGGCCGAGCTCCTCCTCGATACGCCGCTGAACCCGGAACAACGCGATTACACCGAGACGATTCGCAGCTCGGCGAACGCGCTGTTGAAGATCGTCAATGATGTTCTGGACTTCTCCAAGATGGAAGCGGGCCGACTGGAAGTAGAACGAATCGCCTTCGAACTCGCTCAGGTGCTGGACGGCGTGGTCGCCCTGCTGGGACCCACCGCCCACAAGAAAGGACTGGAACTCGGCGTTTCCATCGACGCGGCGGTCCCTTCGGGCGTCATCGGTGACCCGGGGCGGCTCCGCCAGGTCCTCCTGAACCTCGTTAACAACGCCATAAAGTTCACCCAGCAAGGCAGGGTGAGCATCCACACGACGGTGGAGCGACAGACCGAAGAAACCTTCGAGCTCCGCTTCGATGTTCGCGACACGGGGATCGGCATCCCCAGCGAATCCATGGGCAAGCTCTTCCAATCCTTCTCCCAGGTGGACGCTTCAACCACTCGCCGTTTCGGCGGCACCGGCCTGGGACTCGCCATCGCTCGGCAACTGACGGAACTCATGGGGGGCCGGGTGGATGTGGAGAGCGAAGCAGGCGTCGGAACCACCTTCACCTGCCGTATACCCTTTCAAAAGGCCCATATTGAAACCGGACCCGAAATTGCCCCCGACGACCTGGCGGGCCGACGGATACTGGTGGTCGACGACAATGCCACCAATCAGCAGGTCGCCGCGGGAGCGCTGGAAAAATGGGGCTGCGTATGCACCCGCGCCGGAAGCGGAAGCGCCGCCCTGGCGGCCCTTCGAAAGGCGGTCGAGGAGGGAATGCCCTTTGACGCCGCCCTCATAGACAACGCGCTGCCGGATATGGACGGTGCGGAACTGGGCCGGCTCATCTTGTCCGAACCGGGCTTCAGCGTGTTTCCCCTGATCATGCTCAGCTCTCTGGGGCAACCGGGCGAGGCGAAACCGCTGCGCGAACTCGGATTCGCGGCCTACCTGGTAAAGCCGCTGGATCCCCAACTTCTGAAACAGTGCCTGGAAATGGCATTAACCCCCGGCCGGGAGGACCGTGATCGGGTGCTACTCACCCGCCATCACTTCCCCCACTCCGCGCGAAGTCTACACCAGGAAACGGCACGCCCACGGATTCTCATCGCGGAGGACAACCCGGTCAACCAACGGCTCGCGCGGCGTCTCGTGGAGAAACTCGGATACGAAGTTGAAATGGCGGGAAACGGGCTGGAAGCTGTCCAGGCGCTGGAATCTTCCCATTTCGATGTGGTGCTGATGGATTGCCAGATGCCCGAGTTGGACGGTTTCGGGGCCACCGAAGCCATCCGAAAACTGGATGGCGACCGTGGCGCGATTCCCATTATCGCTCTGACCGCCAGCGCCCTGACCGACGATCACCAGCACTGCCTCCGGGCGGGCATGAACGACTATCTCACAAAGCCGATTGACGCAAAGAAACTGGGCGAATTGCTCGACCGCTGGGTTCAGCGGGCGACCGGCCCCTGATCATTGCAAAGGGCGTGCCCCATGCCCGAGCGCTTGTACAACATCCGATCCACCGCCGCGCCACCCTCTCCACGTTGACTGTACGAGTACGCCCAGAAGCACAACCGACAGTCCGTCGGTAGTAAAGCGGTAACGGGCGGTCTCCAGATAGTCCAGCGAACAACCCAGAAACGCCACCATGAAGATGGTGAGGACTATGAAGGCGAGGGTTGACCGCTGCGCGTCACTCAGGCCGGGGCGCGCGGCGCGATACAGGCCGTACATGAAAACCAACGGAAGACCGGCCAGCAGAAAGACGCAGGGGGTGGATTGGGTCTTTTCGACCAATCGGCTCCAGGGCGAGAGGTCGAAAGGGAACTTCCCGTAGATGACGTGATCGTAAAAGGCGAGCGCCGGCCGGATCCGCTGCTGATTCTCCGGGGCCACGGGCAGATCGCTGCTGGACTTGAAGTAGCGGTACCAGGATTGCATCGTGGAGACGATGAAGTGGCGCGGCTCGTGCAGCAGCACGTACTTCGCGTCCGCACCGTAGACCTCGCAGTTCTCGATATAGCCGAAGTGGTTGTAATTCACCTTGCCATTCGTCTTATGCGTCGTGGCGAGGACCGGGATGTCGCGAAAGCGCTCGGGGACTTCGCTGTACTTGGGCGGATAATTGTCGAGCGCATCCCAACGATTGATAAGGGACAATTCGCTGAGCTTGCCCTCCTCCACCAGCTTCGTTTTCTCGTCCCAGGGCATATTGCCCGCCGTCATAATCCAGAGGTTCTTCTCGGCGAAGCTGCACACATTGAACTCGCCGAAGAGGAGGTAATTCTTGAAATAGAAGCCGAAGAGCACGAGTAGCGGCACAAGGCCCACCGCGAGGATCTGGCGACGGTATCCCCGACTCATAACAAGCAGCGCGCCGAAGAGCAGCACGAAATAGCCCAGATGAAACATGCTGGCGATGCCGCACAGGACAAAGATGGCGAGAAAAAAGCCCACGAGCGGGCGGGTGCGTCTGGATTCCAGATAACTCAACAGACACAGCGCCGCGATGCTGAGCAGCGTGGCAATGGGCAGCGTATAGAGCAGAAAATGCTCCCACAGAATGAAAGAGGGGCTCGCCATGAAAATGGTGGCCAGGAATGCGGCCAGCCTCGCGTTGACGCCGAACTTCAACTGCAGGGAGAAGATATTGAGGTACAGCACAAGCCCGCAGGTTAGAAAAATACCTTGAAAGAGCCACGTCGGGTCCGACGATACCTTGAACACCAGACCGACGAATAGATTGAAGAGCGGCGGCTGGATGTGGAGGTAAAGGACACTTTCGAGCAGGCGCGTTTTCAGCAACTCCACATCGATGAAATGCATCACTTCGATCAGGGTCGTGTCGATGAAACGAATGCCCGCGAGATAATAGAGCGCGTGGACCACGGCGAAAATCGCGGTGAGCCGGAGTGTCCAGTTTTCGGTGAGTCGATGGGGTGTCATGGGTCTATCAATCTTACACAACACCTTAACACGGGCACCACGGCCGATGTAACTCAGGAACTGACGCGCCCACCGCGACTCACTCCGCCAAAGCGCCCCCCACCCGGCGCGCATTTCGACAAGGGCGCACATCGCAGCAGGGCGTGGCTGTCCCGTCGCTTGCGAGGTAGACCCTGCGTCTTCATCGACATCCCGACAGGCGATATGTCGTTTTCCCCAATGAAAATAATAGATTCCGTCTCCTCCGCTCGCGACGGGACAGCCACGCCCGGAGACTTCACGTCGTCTATTCTCGGAGTACTTTTGACTGGAAAACGCTTCGCAATTCGTCGCGTTCGTGGGCGCGTCAGTCCCTCGGCAGCGCCTCCCCCGCTTCCTTCAATGTGGCTGCGATGCGGTCCCCACTGAACTCCACCCGCTTCACTTCGTGGGCATCGACATAAACCAGAAAGCCTTCCTTCGGCGCGACACCCGCGAGATCGCGCAACGCCGCGGCGTAGAGCAGCAATTGCTTCTCATAACGTGCGCTGGACTCGTCTTTTATCTTGCCCGTTTTGTAGTCAATGATGGTCCCGTCGCTGAGGGCCAGGTCGATGGTGCCGTTTACGATGGTATCGCCGATGCGGAGGCTGAAAGGCGCTTCGCGCAGGAGCCCCTTCTCACCCGCGAGTCGCGCACCCAGCGAGGACGCGCTGAACCAGCCGTGAATCGCCGCCAGCTCCTCCTCAAGCGCGCCGCGTCGACCGAGGCCAAGGCCTGCCGCGCGGACGAGACTCCGCACATCGGGCGCCGGTCCCGCAAAGTCCCATACCTCGAACATGCGGTGCACCAGCGTGCCGCGATCCATGGCGAACTGGCGAAACTCTTCTTCTCTCTTCGAACGCTCGTAATGCTCTTCCTCGGGATCTTCCGCGCCCGCCGCCATAAGTGTCAGCAACTTCGACACGGAAATAGATTCTACAACACGCGATGGAAGGGCAGCCGGCACGATGCGGCGGCGCATGGCCTCGATATCCTCGTCGGACTTGATCGACTTCACCGCCGCCACGCCCCGCGCTTCGGGCAGGTTGCGAATAACTTCGGCCTCCCAGCCGCTGCCCGCGATTATCTGCCCATGGGTCGCGCCGCTGACGTCGTGGAGGAGATCAAAGGCTTGAAACCAGGTGCCGAGACTCGCGTCCGCCTGTCCGCAGAGGTAGAGCATGTCGCGCGCGCGCGTAAGGGCCACATAGAGCACGCGGGCGGATTCAGCGCCTTCTTCCTCTTTGATACGGCGCTTTATGAGCGCGCCCAGGCGCGTGTCGGCCCGATCCCCATCGCCCCGCGCCACACGCAGGGTGATGCCGAGTTGCCGGTGAATCTGGAGCGTATGCTCCTTCGGGCCCTTCGCCACCTGGGCCATGTCGGGCAGGAAAACCACGGGAAATTCGAGGCCCTTGGACTTGTGGATCGTCATCAGCGTGACCGCGCCTTCGCCATCGGGCTGGAGCCCCGCTTCGCCCTCGCGGATCTGATAGGCGTGGACCTCGTCGAGGTAGTTCACGAACTGACGCAGACTCAAATTGCCGCGCCCCGCCTGTTCCCGCGCGAGGTTGGCGAGCTTGCGCACGTTGGAGGCCTTCTGCAGGCCGAGAAACTGGCTCAGCAGGACCGCTTCGATCCCTGTGATCTCCAGCAGATGATCGACCAAAGCGGGCAGAGGACCCGCAAGCTGCTCGCGGAGCGATCGAACTATCGCCCTTGCACGCAGCAACCGCTCGGGATGGGTGAGCCCCTCGGGAATCCTTTCTCCCAGGGCCACCTCCGTGAGCGTCCCCTGATTACGTAGGCGCACGACATCGTCGTCGGACAGGGCCACGACAGGACCGCGCAGGTAAGCGAGGAGCGCGTGTTCGTCCCAGGGATCTGACAGGACCTTGAGGATGTTGATCACATCCACCACTTCCTGGCGCTCATAGAAGCCCGCGCCCGCCACGACGGTGTAAGGGATGCCCGCCTTGCGCAGGGCCTCTTCGTAGAGCCCCACATTGCTGGTGGCGCGGAAGAGCAGGGCAATGTCGCCGTAGTCTGGACGACGCCTCGCTCCGCTGTGCTCGTCTTCAATAGTGGCCTTGGAATCGGGCGCGCATAGCCGCTGGATCTGAGCGGCAATCTGGGCGGCTTCGAGGGAACGGTAATCCGCCACGTTCCACGTGCCGACGAAGTCTTGGGGCTGATCGCTGACGATAAAGCCAACGCGCGCGCCGCCCGCGGATGTCCGCTGCACGCCCATGGGCTGGTAGCGCTCCACCGCGCACAATAGATTGGAGTGCTGGAAGAAATCGTTCACAAAGCCCAGCACATCAGGCAGGGAGCGGAAGTTCCGGTCCAGGCGCACGATCTCGCTGGACGCGTCGCGCTCCTGATGAAAGATCTCGACCTCGGCACCGCGAAAGTAGTAGATGGACTGCTTCGGATCGCCCACTATGAAGAGGGCCGGGCCCTCGGGCTCGTCGTGGAGCAGTCGCGCCAACTCAAGCTGTTGGCCGTCGGTATCCTGAAACTCATCGAGGAGCAGAAACTTGATGCGCTTCGCGGTTTGCTGACGCAGATTTTTCTTGTCGCGCAAGACCTTCAGCGCGAAGAGCACCAGATCATCGAAATCGAGCAGGCTGGCATCGCGCTTGGCCTTTTCATACGCCGCATTAACTTTGTCGTCAAGTTGCAGGAGATCGCTGACGAGCTGGGCCGATTCAGCCGTGAGAGCATCATCAAAAGTGTAGTTCTTGCCTTCCATCAGGCTGGCCTGGGCGAACTCGGTCACCTTCTTTTGAAGATCGGCGAGGGCATCGTAGATTTCCTCGCTGGGCCAGAGTTTCTTCTTGCCATTGCCGAAGGGATTCTTAAGGAAACCACGGAGAATATCCCCCGCCGCGTCAATTGACACGCCGGCCTGCAGCGCTTCAAGGCCGTCGACCATGGACGCGCGCCACGCTTCGCGGCCTTCCTCGGGATCGTCGCAGAGGCGGGCAAAACCGCGTAGCGCCAGAAGCAGCGCGTTGACGCGGGAATTCCGTCCCAAATCGCTCAGGTAGCGCGCCTGCTCAATATCGCACTGGGCTCGCCAGGTGGCCAGCACGGACTCGGGCGTTTCCATCCCGCCGCGACGCCGAATCCGATCGACCACGCCGCGCTGAAGCAACAGGCCCTTGCACAGGCCCTGCAGTTCTGTGAGTGTGTGGCTCGACGCCAGGCGCAGCATGGCGGGGTCGTTCTTCTCCAGGAGACTGATCATGACGGACTCGACAGCCTCCTGGAGCATCAGTGCGGTCTCGGCATCCGAAATCAAACCGAAATCAGGATCGAGATCGAGATACAGGGCGTTCTCCCGAAGGAGCCGCGAGCAGAAGGCATGGATGGTGGTGATGTGGGCGGTGTCGACTCGTCGTTCGAGATCGCGCCATTGGCTGAAGGCGATGGGGTCGTCCTTGGGGGCGTTGCGCCGGAAGGCCTTGCGCAGGCGCTCTTTCATCTCCAGCGCGGCCTTTTCCGTAAACGTGATGGCCACGATCTCTTCGAGGCGCGCCTGTTCCGTCGCAATCAGATGGACGATGCGATCCACCAGCACGCGGGTCTTACCCGAGCCGGCCCCCGCGTCCACGCAGATATAGCGCGCGAGAGATTCGATGGCCTGCTGTTGTTGGGGGGTGTAATTCATGGCGCTTCGCAATCGACAATGAACGAATCGGAATTGACAATGGACAATTGACAATGGACAACGAAGAATAGCCGCAAGAGACGTCGTAGCCGTTCCTTGTTGGTTCGCGCCAGAGTACCTCCGAGATAGCAGGCCTTCCCGCGCGATCGAAACTTCGTTGTCAATTGTCCATTGTCCATTGTCAATTCATTCATCCCTCTCGGTCTCCCCCTCGCTCTCCGGCAACCCTAATTTCCGCGCAATCCGCGCGTCCTCATGCCGACACGCCCGGGCGTGCCCGCAGCCGAAGCAACTGCTGCCCGCGCGCTCGGGCGGAAAGTACGCGCCGCGAATGCCCGCCACCGCACGATCAATAGCCGCGTGCGTGTTCTCAACGCGATTGGGCCAGTTGTAGCGTTTCTCGCCTATCCCCAGAGCCTCGCGGCGATCCGTCTTGCCCACGCTCAGGTAGCGGGCCTCGGTGCATTGGCTACCCGGCATAAGATGCTGTTCCACGGCCTCGGCGTAGACCGAGAGCTGAATATTGTCGCCCCGCGTGATGTCTCCCGACCCGGGCACGCCGCCAGACTTGTAGTCGATGAGCCGCGCCGCGTTTCCATCGCGATCAATACGGTCGATGCGGCCTGTGAAGCGCACGGGGCCACTCTCCCGCTGCATGATGAAGGGTTCAGGTTTGGAAGGCCCGACCTCGTCCGCTTTTGCGGCACGGCCAAAGCCCACTTCGAAATGGAGGGGCTTCCAGCCCTGCTCTTTTTCCTGCGCGTGCTCAATGCGGAGGTAGCGCTTCATGCGGCTTTGCATGTGAAGCTTTTCCGCCAGCACGGCCCCGCGCGGCGCGGCGCAGTCGCTCCAGTCCTGATGCTCAAAGGCGGACTCCACCAGCGACTCCATCAAGTCAAGCGCCTTCTCCAGGCCGATGTCGCGAATATGCAGCCCGAGGAAATTCTGATGAAAATCCTGAAGAACACGGTGCATAATCCCACCGCGAATCAGGGGACCCACCGCCGTGTCCGGGGCCTCGCTCTCCTCTAGCTTCAGAATGCGATTTACGTAGAAGTTGAAGGGACAGGAGAGCCAGGTCTCCAACTGATTCACGCTGAATTCATGCTCCTCGCCATAGTCGGCCGCGATAGCCTTCACCAGCGCCGGATCGCTGAGGACGCCATCGAAGGTCCCAAAGGGGGCGTCGGAATGGCGCTCCGCCTCGGCGGACACGCCGGCGATACAGGGCGTGCAAAGCTCCGGGAAGGGCACGGCGAGATCGGGCGCATCGTAGAACGAGCGGTTGACCAGATCGCGGGAAGAGGCTATCCATCCGGGTGCGGGCAGGAAGCTATCGGCCTTTGGGTAAGGCGCCACCACGCCCGCCGACTCGGGGAAAAGCTCGCGCACGTCGGTGAGAAAGGGGCTGGCGCTCGCCTCGCGACCGGAGTCCTGCATGAGCTGCCACGACAGCGTGAGGGATTCGCCCGCGCATTCCAGCACATGGCCGAAGAGCATGCGCTGCCGCGCGTGGTGCGCCTGATTGCTCTCGATAGGGATGCCCGCTTCCTGGAGGCGTTCTCGATCGCGCTCGGGGTAGACCGCATTGCCCGAGGGGGTGGCCGGGGCCTGGCCCTCGTTCATGCCACCCACGAAAACATGGGCGAAGCACTGGTTGCGCGCCTGATTCGCATCGAGACAAACCACGCCGCCCATGGTTCCCGGCAGGGTGCAGGAAAGCTCCTCCATGCCCTGGGTGAGGCGCGCGAGAAAATCATCGCGTGTCATCTCCACTACATCGCTGCCGGGGGCATCCGCCAGCATCTCCAGCAGGCCGTAAATGCCCTCGCGGGCGGGATCGTCTTCCGCCACGAGCAAGGGATTGTCGTCAGAGAGCACCAGCGCGCCGAGCAGTTTGTCGAGCTGGAGCGCATAATCGTGCTGAGTCGATTTCGCGGGCAGTTGTTGCTGCAGCGTCTGGAGTTGCTCGATGGCATTGAGCAGCGCCTCGAGATCGGAAACCGCATCGGGACGACGCGTCAGCATCGCGCGGGCATCATCCCGTTCGTCCCGTTCCAGTTGACGTTTCAGGCGATCCAGACGATAGACCCAGTTCTTATAACCATCGAGTATCTGCGCGCGGCGCGCATAGTACGCGGTGGCTTCGGGTGCATGTCCCAGTTTCGTGCCCAGGTGCGGGGCATGGAGCAGATCGACGATAGATTCGCGCTCCCAGTCGGTCGCCGCGAACAAGTTGATCAACGTACGTCCGAGCACGGTTTCCGCCAGGGCACGCTGCTCCGCAAGCTGACACGGTATGCCGAAGGAATCAAACACACCGCGCAGGGCACCGCCTGTATTCCTGAGATTCCAAAAAATTACGGCGATATCGGCGGGGCGTACGCCCTCGTCCACGATCAACTTCTTCACCCGCCGCGCAATGCTCTCGAGTTCATGGGTCGAATCGCTGCACGGCATCAGGGTGAGATTCGCGTCGATTCCCTCCGGTAGCGTCGGCTCTTCGCGCCAGAAAATGTGGCGAGCGGCATACTCGGCGTGGCTGCGCACTTCCGGGGCTTCGCATTCGATCACCTGGCAATCGAAGTGCTCCCGCAGTTCTTGCAGCGTCGTGCGCGGCAGGGCATAGCGGTCCTGGCGATCGGGCGACTGGTCCAGGTTGAGCCCGACAACCACGTCGTCCACATGATTGACCAGCGAGCGGAGCAGGCGAAATTCCGAGGGTGTAAAGTCGTCGAAGCCGTCCCACAGCAGCGTGGTGACACCGTCGAGAATCCTGGGTCGGTCCTGCGACGCGAAATAATCGGCATGCCAGTAGAGGCCGGGCACATCGTAAAGCCCCTGGCCGAGGAGCATCTCCTGATAGAACGCGTAGACCGCCGCGACGCCGTCATCGAAGAGTGACGGATGCTCGGTGGTCTTGACGCGGTCCGCAAAGGCCTCCGGCTCGATGGCGGCCTGTTTAAGGTCGTTGATCACCATCACCAGATGGCGGACGAGTCCCGGGGTCCTCGCGATGCGCACCAGCGGTGTGTCGGGAAACTCCACCGCCACCTCGGCCAGGCAATGCTCCATAATCAGGCGCTGCTGGAAGGACGAATCCATGCGGTTGACCGCGATCCCCTCGCGACTCAAGAGTTGTTCAGCAAAATCCGTCAGCGAGACGACCGGCGCGCCCCAGATACCGGGGCAGCCTTGGGTGGCGAGGAGTGTATCTCGCCGAATCCGGGCATGACTCCGCGAAGGCACCAGGAGCCGGGCTGTGCCCGTGAACTCGCGCAGGAGGGCATCGATACGCGGGGTCCGGGCGCTGCCGCTGGGCCCGCAGAGTATCTTGATTCGCTTGTCGGCCACCGTGTTGTCTCCCTGCCGTGTTGGTTGCGCTATGGTAGCGGGCTGGTGGCGGGGAGTCAATCGGACGATGCGGCCATGCTGACGAAATGATCAGAGTGGGCGCTACTCGGAAACAATCGGAGCGCAGCGACCCAGACGCGGTAGCGCGCCATTGCGTCCTGCCGACTCGTAGACGGCTCCACCTCAACGCCGCATTGCGCATCGGTGGTGCTGGCGGGTTTGCGGATCGTGAATCACGCACTGCCAGCCTCATGTGGGACTGTGGAGACGAGGCCCGCACGATTCGTCCGCAATCAAGTTCCACAGGTGGCAACGTATGGCGTGCTCTGATCCCGGCATGAGACTGCGAGCGATGGCGGGACTACGAGTTTCAACGACTGGCAAAGGCATAAGGCATTGCAGCATGTCGTGAATCTCCTTGGACAACAGGATAACACGCCGAAGGCGATGGCGATTGTTGAACTTTACAGAGGCTGCGAGCGATCTGGGCTTTGCTGGAGCACTTGAACGCTGTATATAAGTGCCTGGAAACTTCCCGTCGTATTTCGCCCCATCGACATGCAGGCCCCCATCTTTCGAGCGCCAGAACCCTTTTGGAATTCGGGCACAAGACTTTGCAACTCTTCGGACGGACTTGGAACGCTGTCTGGATCGCGATATTTCGATTTGCCGCCAATATGGCGTAAAGAGTCGTTTTCGAACGCCATAGCAAGCGCGTCCGGCTCGCCGAGGTACCACGCCTCCAACTCCTGGCATGCGATCCGGACGACGGTGTCTGGCCGCCCGGCTTCCCGGCAGAGCGAAGAAAGCCGCGACTTTAGACACTTGCAATCACCACCATCGTTGTCGCGCAAGACGATGAAACAATCGCCGGGCACATTCCAGGCTCGAAGCTTGATCGGGATACTCCGCTCCAAGTCTTGCTTTCCTTCATGCTTCAAGCAAAGGAAGGACAAGTCGGGAAAATGCCTCGGCAGCAACTGATCGAGGAACGTCTTCATGGAGCGCTCTTCCAGGAGAACGACGATCCGGCTCATCGAAGCCCGGCTCCCTCAAAGAGTCCCTGTTTCCATAGGGTGCCGGGGATATCGCCCTCCTGTATCAAGTTGCGTAGAAGCTCGCTGTCCGAGGCGCGCCTCACCGTGGTGAACCCATTTTCTTTCACCAGCCAGTAGATTTCATCGAGCTTTGCGCCGTTCAAGAAGTCGGGAGAATGGGTGGAGACAAACACCTGGCCGCCCCGTCGGGCATAGTCACGAAACTCTTCGAGGAGCTCGTACAATAGCTCCGGATATAGTTGGTTCTCGGGCTCCTCTACGGCGAGCATCGGGTGCGGAGCGGGATCGTAGAGCAGTACGAGATAGGCGAATAACTTGAGCGTGCCATCGGAGACGTAGCGGGAGCTGAAAGGATCTTTGAAACTCCCGTCTTGAAATCGCAACACGAGGCGACCGTCCTCTGTGGTGCGTGGCTCCACGCGATTCACGCCAGGGATTCGCTCGCGCATTCGAGTCAGTACCTCGTTGAACAGGTCGGGATGGTGCTCATACAAGTGCCTGGCAACTTGTGCGAGGTTGTCTCCACGAACTGACAAATGCTCTGCGTGACTGGCCTCATGGCTGGGCCCGAAATCGTCAATGCGAATATCAGAGACATGCCAATTCTCTATGAGGCTGCGTAGCTCCGAAACAATTCGAAACCCCATGAACTGGCCAAGACCTTTAATGGCGAGGGCGGAGAGGTCCTTTAGTGCAAATTGCATGGTCTCCTCGACCGAATGGGACTCGCTGAACTCCTGCTCGTTTGTAATCGCTGTTCCTTTTCCCATCGCAAAATCGAGCAGATGCCAAGTTTTTTCGTTAGCCCGGCTACATAGGTAGACGCGTTCTCGAACGATGGCAGCCTGGCCGTGTTCGTCCGAAATCGCAAGTTGATAGATGGTCTGGCAGCCAGCCGTTTCACGGAACTTGATGGTGAATTCTATCGGTCCGGCACACCCGCGACTCACCAGCTCTCGCAATCCTCCACGCTTGGAAATGGCCTCAGCGACATTCCGATTCAGTGCTTCCTGAAGAAATGCGAAGACATCAAACAAAGTGGACTTGCCGGTGCCGTTGGCACCGACCACAATCGCAAGTTTCTCGAGATCATCGAAGCTGGCATCGCGAAAGAGGCGGTAGTTCTTAATTCTCAGCGATTCAATCTGCATAGCTATTGCTTTCGGAAAAGGAAACGGCGCAAAGTCTTCCTTCATGGTATCACAGTGAAAGGAATCCGCGACCTACTTACCGCCCAGCAAAATCCAACACGGCGCGATAACGCACCTTGCCCGCTTCCAGGCGTGTCATGATGTCGTTTATTTCTTCTGGCGCGTAAATCTCGACTGCGGGCTTCACGTTGCCGCTTGCCGCGAGCTCCAGAATTTCCACGAGATCGGCGCGGCTGGACTGCTGAGACCCGACGAGTGAGATCTGGTGGCTGAGCAGGTGGAGCGGGTCCACGGTGATGGGCTCGGGGCTGATGGCCATGGAAACGAGTTTTCCCTCGTCGCGGATGCCGAAGAGCAGCTCGCTGTTGTGGCGCATGTTATTGGTCGTGGAGAGCACGATATCGGCCCCGCCCATGGCTGTGAGTTCACGGCCCGCGTGTTCCTTGATCACCAGCACATCGTCCGCGCCCAGGGCCAGAATCTCGGAGCGCTTGCTCTCGTTTGCGGTGACGCCGATGACTTCGTGGCCGTGGGCTTTCGCGATTTGAATGGCGATGTGGCCGAGTCCACCCACACCCGCGACCGCCACGCGGTCACCGGGTCGCATGCGCGCATTGCGGTAGCCGCTCATGACGGTATAGCCCGCACAGAAGAGGGGCGCGGCGAGTGGCCAGTCCAGCCCGTCGGGCAGCAGCGTGCAGCCCGCGGCTCTGGCGATCATGAAGTCGCGGTGGCCGCCGCCCAGCTCCATCCAGGTCTGCACACCGGCGCAGTAGTCCGGCTTGCCGCTCTGGCAGGTGTGGCAGCGCCCGCAGCCTTCCTGAACCCACGACACCCCCACGCGGTCTCCCGTACATAGGCGGGTCACACCGGGTCCCAGTGCGTCGATCGTGCCCACGGGTTCATGGCCAAATACCCAGGGCGATGCAACTTCGAGATCGCCCCGCCAGTAGTGGACATCGGTGCCGCATATTCCGCTGGCCATGGTGCGGATACGCACTTCGCCGGGACCCGGCTCGGGTATGGCCGCATCGCGCAGGTCGAACGGAGCGCCCGGTCCGTTGAAATAGATCGCTTTCATGGTTTCGTCCCCGCTTCAATCCAGGCGCGGTTGAAGGCGTAGTGCTGACGGCTGCTGATCAACTGGATCACCCCGTCGGGCGTCTGGCAGGCGCTCATATAGCCTTTGGGTTCGCCTTCCGTGTTGGTCATCAAGAAGGGATGTCCATCCATCCACTCCAGGGTCTTTCCCGATCCATCGCTGACGAGGCGCTTTACGGGCCATGTCGCGCCATCGTCCACCGACAGGGCCGCAAAGAGTCCCTTGCACTGGCTCGTGCCGCCCGTCGCATCGGTCATGCTTTCGGGTTCGTTCGCGAAGGACACCATGAGCAGGGCGCCGTCGTGAAGGCGCATGAGCACCAGGCGTTGGCTGCTTTCAATCGGTTGAAAGGGGCTGGCGGCGACCGTCCAGGTTTTTCCACGGTCGTCGGAGACGCTCTGGGGCATGCGCATCACGCCGTCGGTCCCGGCCACGTTGTCTCCCCGCCCGAAACCAAAGAGGCGGCCGTCCCGCAACTGCGTCACACCCGCGTGGATCCCGGCGAGCTTTCCGCCCGCGTCGTTCCAGGTTTGGCCCTTATCCGTACTCAGGTGGACCGAGGTGCCGCCCTGGCCCTGTGAGCGGGCGTCGCAGGGCAGGAGCCACGTGCCGTCGGCCATGCGAAACACGGACTCGACCGGCAGGTGGCGGGTGGTGTGCTCCGGCATGATGATCCGGGCCTCCGTCCAGGTCGCGCCGCTGTCGGCCGAGCTCATCGTGACCACGGCCAGATTGCCCCACGTGGCGGCGGCGGAGAGGCCCACAAACAGGTGAATGTTACCCTCGCCATCGTTCCAGGCGGCGGGGCCGTGGTCGTTGCGATCGGGCGCATCCCAGAAGGGCGCGGCGTCTTCCCAGTGATCGGCGCCATGGCGCAGGCGGGCGGCGGCCAGGCCGAGCTCGCGGGACTGCTCCCGGACGGTCGAATACCAGATGGCCAGCAGATCGCCATTGGGGCATTCCACCAGCGCGGGGTCATGGTTGTGCTCGGAATAGAGCGGCCCCTGGGAGTTTTCGGGGATATTTACATAGCGTTTCGGCGCCTGAAACCAGGGGACGGCGGGGTCGGGGCCATCGGCGAGATTCCCCGGAATTTCCTTGCGCACGTTCTGCTGGTGAATCGGCGGCGGTGTCGGCGCCAATGGGGCCGTCTTTGGCAATGCGCCGAGGGCCACGCGAAAACCGATCAGCCAGTGCTTGTCCTGGGGCAGGTTGCCGCTGCGATTGGCCGAGCGCAGATAGTAGGGCAGGGTGCCGTGGCTCCCGCCGCGGGTGACGCGAAACTGGCCGGAAGCCCGGCCCACGGGATCGGTCTGGGCGCCCGATTCGTAGGGGCCATACCAATCCAGGCACCATTCCTCCACATTCCCATGGAGATCGCGCAGGCCCCAGGCGTTCGCCGGGGTCTTTCCGACCGCCAGGGAAACCAGATCGGCCTCATAGTCGCGGGGATAGTGTTCAACCCGAAAGGGATCGGGGTACCAGGTCCGGACTTGATTCTTGTAATACAAGGTCGGCAGCGCTGCGCCAGTGTTGAAGTGGGTTTCGGTTCCAGCGCGACACGCGTACTCCCATTCGGCTTCCGTGGGCAGCCTGTAGGGCAGGCCCTCCTTTTCGCTGAGCCAGGCACAATAGCCCTGGGCCTCCTCCCACGACACAAATATGACGGCTTCGTCGTCTTCCTTTGAGAATCCAAGCTTTCCGCGCAGGCCCACATGATCCGGATCGAATTGCTCGTACTGGGCGTTGGTCACTTCCGTCGCGCCGAGGTAAAAGGGCTGGCTGATAGTCACCGAATGACTTGGCAACTCGTCGAAATCGCCATTGACCATGTTGGACTGGCCCTCCGAAAGGTATTCCGGCAGGGGCGTGGTGTCCGCGCCCATGGTGAAGGTGCCGGGCTCGATTCGGACGAAGGTCATCTCCAGGCTGTTGGTGTGGGTGGGAGAATTGGGCAGGGGAGCCTGAGCCGGCGCGATGGCGGCGGCGAGAAGAAAAGCGAGTGCGAAGCGATGCATGACGAGAAAGTCCTCCGACGGGAACAAAAGTGGCAGCGACCACGATTGTAACGGCCCCTACCGAAGGCTTCAACGTTACTTTCAAGGGAAGGAACGCCGCGTCCCGATTGCCGATGGCGCGGAATCTCGATAGGCTTACTTAACGGACCTTGCCCGCTTCAGCGGCCACCAGATACCCGTGGCTCGCCCGACTAGATTTGAGGCGGGTACGGTACCCATCACGCGGCTGTCGATGGCGGATTCATCTTCGGGGCTGTCGGTCAAAATAAATAACTGGCCTTCCGCCACATGGACCTTGCCGTTGTCCGTCGGCTCCAACCCCTTCAAAGTTGCGATGGGCCGATCCAGCCAGTCGGCCTTCACGGCGACGCCGCCCACGATCAACTGGCCTTCTTCAATATGGACCTCGTCGCCCGGCAACCCCACGACGCGGCCGAGAAGGTGGTCATAATCCCGGGCCACTTCGCCCACGGGCCGATAGAGTACCCAGTCGCCCCGCGAGGCTTGTCCCCAGCGCGCGATGCGCAGGGTGGTCATGGGGACGCGGAGGCCGAAGGCGATGAAGCTGATGAAGAGGTGGTCCACCCCGTCGCCGGCTTCGTTCATGACCGGCCAGGAGCACCCGAAAAAGAGGCGTACGATGCAAAGCAGTGTGAGCATGAAGAGCAACCCGTTCCACCAATACGTTTGAGAGAACCCCGTAAAGTCGCGCCACCGGGGCGGCGGCCACCAGATAGAGGCCACCCGGCCCACGATGTTTTCATTGGGCAGCCAGCCAAAGTAGCGGCCGTCGCGGCTGTTCGCGCTGTTGTCCCCCAGCACGAGGTAGTGCCCCTCCGGCACCACGGAATACTCAGGCTCGGGCCGCACACCGTAGGTCATGCCAAAACCCGCCGTGTAGAACTGTCCCTCGGGCATGAAATCCGGAATGGGCAGTTCCTGATTGTTCACGTATATGTGGCCGCCGCGGATTTGGATGCGCTCGCCCGGCATCCCCACGATTCGCTTCACCAGCGTCGGGTGCTCGGCGTCGGGCTCCACCGATTTGAATACTACAATGTCCCAGCGCTCCGGCGCCTTGCCCTGCCAGATGCGCTTGTTCATGAAAGGGTAACGTACGCCGTAGATCCACTTGTTCACGAAGACGCGGTCGCCCTTGCCGAAGGCCGGATCGCCGTGGAGCGTAGTCTCCATGGAGCCCGAAGGGATGCGATAGGGCTCCGCGATGGGCCAGCGTATGAGTGTGGCGAGCCCCAGGGCGAAGATCAGACTTTTGTTCCACTCCCAGGCGGCTTCGGGCGTCATGCGGCCCAGCGCCCACTCCACGATGCCCAGCACCAGCGCGCCCACCGCGCAGTAGTACGCCCAGTCCGGCAGCTCCACGCTGGTAAATCGGTGCGCGAGCAGCATCGCCGCGCCGAACAGTGCGAGCGCGCCGCCGCCAATCGTGTAGAGGCTCAGGCCGCGGTCTCGCTTCGGCGTCTCTGGTGTTTCCTGCGAATTGCCCATGATGGCTCCGTAAACTGATTGAAAACCCGCTGGCGTTGCATGCGGAAGTCTGCCTCGCCGTGCCTGCAGGGACAACAGGGACAGCAGCGACACCAGGAACGATGACTACGGCCGCCCCCGCAGTCGCTGCCGTCCGGTAAGCTCCGTGCCCGCGCCATTCTTTTTCCCTACTTCGCCCGCGCCAACTTCTCCGCGCGCTCTTTTCGCCACTGGCGGACTTCAAAGCCGACGATCAGCGTGGGAATGCCGAAGAGGAGCAGCTTGCCCCACCAGGTGTGGGAAAAGCCGGTGAAATCCCGTGCGTGGCCGATGGGCCAGAACACGGCCGAAGCGCGGCCATAGAGGTGGTCCCGGGGCACCCATCCATACATGCGGCCATCCACGCTGTTGAGACTGTTGTCGCCCAGCATGAAGTAGTGGCCCTCGGGCACGACCTGGTACTCATCGCCCGGCAGGCAGCCGTACTTGGGCGGATATTTCTGGAGCATCTGCGTAAAAGCGGCTCGCGCCTCGGGCTCGGGGGCCAGGCGGGAGGCCCGCTCAATCTCGGCATAGCCCCAGTACCCCTCGAAGTCCTTCGGCATGGTCTTGCCAAAGGGCACCACCTCGCCGTTGATGAGCAATTTGCCATCCTTCAACTGAACGCGCTCGCCCGGCAGGCCCACGACGCGCTTGATCAGGCGCGGATGCTCGCTCCCGCCCGCCGGGGGTTTGAACACCACGATGTCCCAGCGTTGCGGCTCCCACCAGTCCATGAGGCGGATGGTGGTGAAGGGGATGCGCGGCCCAAACAGCAGCTTGTTCGTCAGCACGCGATCGCCCAGAAACATGTTCTCGTTGCCGTGGAGCGTGGGCTCCATGGAACCGGAGGGAATGCTGTATTGATCGACGATGCAGGCCTTGATCGTGAAGATGACCAGGAGCAGAATGGCGATTTCGCGAATCTGTCGCAACCATCCGGGGCGCGGGGCTTCTTCGGCGGGAGCCGCAGCGGGATTCTCGGTCTTTTCTGCCATGGTTACCGGTCCGAATCTTCGCTGACGCGCAAGAGGGCCATGAAGGCCTCCTGGGGCACTTCCACGGTTCCAACTTGCTTCATGCGCTTCTTACCTTCCTTCTGCTTTTCGAGCAGTTTTCGCTTGCGGGTGATATCGCCGCCGTAGCACTTGGCCGTCACGTTCTTGCGCATGGCCTTGACGGTCTCGCGCACGATGATCTTGCCGCCGATGGCGGCCTGAATGGCCACTTCGTATTGCTGACGCGGGATCAAGGTGCGCAGTTTGGAGGCCAGCGCCTTGCCCACCGTCACCGCGTTGTCCCGGTGGACGATAACCGAAAGGGCGTCGACCGATTCGGAGTTCAAGAGAATGTCGAGTTTGACGAGGTTTCCGGGGCGATAGCCGATGATCCGGTAATCCAGCGATCCATAGCCGCGGGTGTAGGACTTGAGTTTGTCGTAGAAGTCCACCACGATTTCCGAAAGGGGCATTTGATAGACCGCCATGCAGCGGTTGCCGTCGATGTAGTCCACGCGCACATGGATGCCGCGTTTTTTCTTGCAGAGGTCGATGACGGTGCTGAGGTATTCCGTGGGACACATGATGTCCGCTTCGATATAGGGTTCCTCGCACAATTGAATCTCGCCCGCGGGCGGCATCTGCGAGGCCTTCTCCAGGATCGTCTCGCTGCCGTCCGTCTTGGTAATGCGGTAGGCCACGTTGGGCATGGTGCAAACGAGGGTGAGATTGAACTCGCGTTCCAGGCGCTCCTGGATAATCTCCATGTGGAGCAGGCCCAGGAAGCCCAGGCGAAAGCCCAGGCCGAGGGCGTCGGAGCTGTCCGCGACATAGTCGAACGAAGCGTCATTGAGGCTCAGCTTGTCCAGGGCGTCCCGGAGCTCGTTGTAGTCCGTGGCGATGGCGGGGTACATGCCGCAGAACACGACGGGCTTCACTTCCTCGTAGCCCGGCAGCGCTTCCGCGGCGGGCTTGTGACCATCGGTGACGGTATCGCCCACTTTGGTGTCCTGCAACGTCTTGATGTTGCAGATCATATAGCCCACTTCGCCGGCTTCGAGGGTCGGGAGGGCGCGTATGGCCGGCGTGAAACAGCCCACCTCGGCCACGTCATACTTGATGCCCGTGGACATCAACTGCACCTTCTGGCCCTTGCGGATGCTGCCGTCCACCACGCGCATGTACACGATCACGCCGCGATAGCTGTCGTAGGAGGCGTCGAAGATCAGCGCGCGCAGGGGCGCGTCCGGGTTGCCTTTGGGGGCGGGCATCTTGTTGACGACCGCTTCGAGCACGTCTTGCGTTCCAATGCCCGACTTGGCGCTGGCCAGCACGGCCTCGTCGGAGTCGAGGCCGATCAGGTCCTCGATCTGGCGGCGCGCGTTTTCGATATCGGCGCTGGGCAGGTCGATTTTGTTGATGACGGGGATGATCTCCAGATTCTGGTCCACGGCCTTGTAGGCGTTGGCCAGGGTCTGGGCCTCCACGCCCTGGGCGGCGTCCACCAGGAGGAGCGCGCCCTCGCAGGCGGCCAGGCTGCGCGAGACCTCGTACGCGAAGTCCACGTGACCCGGCGTATCGATCAGGTGGAGCATGTAGGTCTCGCCGTTCTTGGCGGTGTACTCCATGCGCACCGCCACCGACTTGATCGTGATGCCGCGCTCCCGCTCGATATCCATCGTGTCGAGGGTCTGCTCTTTGAGCTTGCGATCTTCGATGGTGTGCGTAAACTGGAGCAGGCGATCGGCGAGCGTCGACTTGCCGTGGTCGATGTGGGCGATAATGCAGAAATTACGAATGTGCGATTGAGCCATCAAAGGGGCCTTCGGTTAAAACTGGCAAGCGCGGGCCAATGCCCGGCGCGGTTAAGCTTCGCGGCCGCTCATCCGCGCGGCCTTCGTTTCATTCAGTCGATAAACTACTTCGCCCCCGTCCACTTCGCCCGTCGCCTCAAAGCCCATGCCCTCGTAGAGCCGGATCGCGCGCCCGTTGCCGGGCGCCACGCCGAGGTACACGGGACAGGACCCGCCGTTTCTCGCCTGGATTTCCGACACCAGCAGGCGCACGGCCTCGCGGCCAAATCCCCGGCCCTGATAGGACGCGCCTATCATCAGCCGGAGTATGTGGTAGCGCTCCGTCTCCGGATCCTGCCCGTAGAGGGCGAAGCCGATGGCTTTCCTTCCGCGGCGAAGCACCCGGGGCATGAGGTAGTTAAACACCTTCGACTCCGCGATGGTGAACACGTTCGGCGCCACGAAGCCCGCCTGATCGAAGGACACCTCCAGCTTCGTCGCCGCCACAAAATTCTTCTCGGACAAGGGCTCCAGTGTTATCATCGAACGCCCCGACGGGCGGCTGCCTTTCATATGCGCTGCCATGGACCGTCCGGGCGCTAGACGAACATGTCGTCCAGCACGCGCAGGCTCCGGTAGTCGGTTTCCGTCTGGCGTATCGCGAAGGTGCGAATGATCCGGAAGGAAATCGCCGCCGAGGCCAGGGGCGGACAGGACGACTCCATCGCAAAGACCGATCGCAGATCGCCCAGGATGTCCCGGTCGATGCGGCGATCCGGCGTACACGCGCCGCAGACGACACCCGCGCCGAAGTCGAAGCCGCAATTATCGCCTATTTCACGCCCGCATTGCACACATTCGAAGAGCTCGGGCGTGAATCCCGCCGCCGCCAGGAGTCGGGCGGCCTGCCAGCAGCAGTGGTCGCGGGCGGGGCCATCCCAGGCGTTCAGGCTGTAAAGACCATGGGAAAGGGCGTCGTAGAAGGTCCGGCAGGGTTCATTCTCATGGGCAACCTTGAGGGCGATTTCCAGGGGGAAGGCCGCGTAGGCCCCCCGCTCCAGATCGGACTTGATCCGCGCAAAGGGCTCCAGCAGGCTGGCCTCCCCCAAGGTCTGCACGGAACGCCCCTCTTTCCAGTAATACACCAGCTCCACCCGATTCATGGTGCCCAGCACCGAGGCGAGGGGACTGTTCTTTCGTCGCACGCCTTTTGCAATGCAGGCCAACTGGCCGCGCTCCGGTGTCAGAAAGGTCACGATCCGGCTCGTTTCGCTGAAGTCGACCGCACGAAGCACATGGGCCTCGGACTTCTCCTGGGACACGGGGACTACCTCACTTCAAGCCGAATCAGGGCGACGCGGAATGCGGCCCACAGGACACAAAGCCTACCATTTCAAAGACTTGCGCGGCAAGTTGTCGACGCACAGCAAAAAGGCCAGCGCCCCGCGGTGGGGCGCTGGCCGGGATGACGGGACAACTATCAGGTGTAGGCGCCAGCGTCCTTGGCTTTCTTGCTGACGGGCCACATCTTATCGGAAGGATACTTCACGAATTCCGCGTGACCATCCATGAAGAGAATGTTCGCGCCGCCGGGAACGTGGCTGAAATTGTCCACGACCACGCTGGGGTTGTAATCCGCGCCCGCGCCCACGGCGTCAAGCACGACTTTGTAGGCGGGACTGTAGGCGATCGTTGTATCCCACATGACCGGCATGGTCGACTGGGCCGTAGCCGAGGCGCCCGGATTGTTGATGTCCGTGATGGAGAAGCGCTCAACACCCTCGCGGAGGCGATTGACCGTGCCCGTGGTGCCGTCTTCAAACTTGATGTTGCTGATGTCGCTCAGGTGACCGCCCTTGGTCCAGTTGGCCCAGGCGGGCTGGGAGGCGTTGAACTGCACGGTGGTCAGCCAGAAACCATTGAGCGATCCGGGGAACGCGCCCCAGATGGTGCCGGTGCCGGCCGTCAGCCCGGGATCGGCCTGATTCCAGGTGAGAGAATACCCGTAATAGACGTAGCTGAAAACGGGCAGACGGACGAACTTCTGACCAACCGCGGGGCCGGGAATTCCAGGCTCCTGGTGCGTGCAGGTGCTCATATAGCGGTCCAGCGACTGACCCTGGCGATCACCGGTGCCATCAGATTCCGCATCGGAGGGGCACCAGTAGATGTTGGCGTCCGTGAGGTATTCCGGAGCAATTTCCCAGCCGTTGGGACCGTCATAGGTGCCGGACGCGGGATCGCGATAATCCGGACCGCGCGAGGGCCAGACCTGTCCTTTGGATTCATTGGCGAACATTTTGTACACCAGGCCCCACTGCTTGAGGTTGTTCTGGCAACTGGCGCGACGCGCCGCTTCCCGCGCGCGGGCGAGCGCCGGCAGCAGGATGGCGGCGAGGATGCCGATGATGGCGATGACCACCAGCAGCTCGATCAGGGTAAAGCCTTTTCTTTTCATGAGGTTACGATCCTTAATTATCGGTAAGTATGAATTCGGCTGATGAGATAGAGCACTTCGAGGTTGCCCTGAAAGTTGGTTAGGCCAGCGCGTCACACCTCCTCTCCGATCTGGTCATTCCCCAACGACCCTGGTCTGCTGCCATCGCCTGTTTTCAGGTCAATCTGGGGTCAAGCATAGATCGAATCGCACAAAAACGCAATACCCTGTTAACTGAGGAGAAATGGCGACTTCTAATCTCGTAAAGTTGTATTTAAGCAACGATGCCTTTACGCAAACCCATCACCGTGGCGGACCGGCGCGGTCGAGGGACGCGGGCACGCACCGTGGAGGCTGATGTCGGCCGACGCCCCTCAAAAGGGGCGTTGACCTTGCCCTTCAGCGAAACACCGCGAATCCCATCCGCTCGGGCGGGACTCGCGGTGTGTACGTCGTTGGTTGGAGGGCGACCGGGCCTAACGGAGGCCCTTGGGCGGTCCCATGACTTCCATGGTGATCATGCTGGCACGCAATGCGTTCTTATTGCGCGCCAGACTACGGAACAATTGGGCCTGGCTCATGCGCGTGGACGACTTGGCGGGCTTCGGCGCGCTGCCGCCGCGAGCGCGTTCTTCTTCGCGAATGATTTCCTCGGCGGACCGGGCTTGCTCCCGGGAATGCTCGCTCGAAACGACCGAAGACTCGCGGTAGTCCGGTCGGCGCTCGCGAGCCTGGGGCATTGGCGACGCTTCCCGCCAGTCTTGCCGCTGGGGCAGGGGCTGGGCGACAGGGCGCGGTGCGGAAGGAGCCTGCTGCCGCGGGGGGGCCTGGCGCTGGGGCGCGGGCTGCTGAGGCGGTTGTTGCCAGGGTGGACCCGCGGGGGCAGTCTGCTGGCGCGGGGGCACGGGGCGACGCTGGGGTGCCGGGCGAGGCGCTTCGGCGCGGGGTACGGCTACGGGCGGCGGCGGCGGACCCTCGCCCCGGCGACGGGCCACGGGGGGGCCGCCGTCGCCATAGAGCATGCGGCGAGTAGCCTCCGGGAGTTCGTCCACACTCGGTCGATTGGCCCGCTGCTTGCGCGCTTCTTCTTCCTTGCGCTGCTCCTGGAGCTTGGCCAGGCCGCTGATGGCGGCGATGATGCCGAATATGATTAACCCGATGAATTCTTCCACTGGAATTACCATCCCTTGGGTTGGGGAATTCTGAACAATGCCTGAGACCCTTGCCCCGTTTTCAGGGACGGCAGGGACTTCAGAGACGGCAGGGGATTCAAATCCTGTTGTCGCTATTGTCTCTACCGTCCCTGCAGGTCTTACCTCTGGCCCTGGGTACGGTGGCGCATTCGCCCTGGGGCGTGTGCGCCGAGCGGCTCCTATTTCTTCGTGTCGTCGTCCGTCTTGGCGATGGAAGCGCGCATGTCGGTATCGGCCATCACGTTTTTCATCTTGTAATAGTCCATGATGCCGAGATTGCCGCTGCGGAAGGCTTCCGCCATGGCGCGGGGCACTTCGGATTCGGCCTCGACCACTTTCGCCTGCATCTCGATTACCTGGGCCTGCATTTCCGCTTCGCGGGCCTTCGCCATGGCGCGGCGCTCTTCGGCGCGGGCCTGGGCGATCTGCTTGTCGGCTTCGGCCTGCTTGATCTGCAGGTGGGCGCCGATGTTCTCGCCCACGTCGATATCGGCGATGTCGATGGAGAGAATTTCGAAGGCGGTACCGGCGTCCAGGCCGCGCGCGAGCACGGTCTTGGAGATCATGTCGGGGTTTTCGAGCACCTTCTTGTGCGTTTCGGAGGAGCCGATGGTCGTCACGATACCTTCACCCACGCGGGCGATGATGGTGGCTTCCGTGGCGCCGCCCACCAGGCGGTTGATGTTCGTGCGCACGGTCACGCGGGCCTTGGCCTTGAGCTGGATACCGTCCATGGCCACGGCGGCCACGGTGTCCGTGCCCCGGGTGGGATCGGGGCAGTCGATGACCTTCGGGTTTACGGAGGTCTTCACTGCGTCAAGCACGTCGCGACCCGCCAGGTCGATGGCCGTCGCCTGCTGGAAGGAGAGGGGAATGTTGGCCTTGTTCGCGGCGATAAGGGCGGCCACCACGCGCTGGACGTTGCCGCCGGCGAGGTAGTGGGCTTCAAGCTCGTTTACCCCGAGGTTGATACCGGCCTTCACGGCGTTGATTCGACTGTAGACGATGGTCTGGGGCCGGATTTTCCGCAGCTTCATGAAGACCAGACTCGGCATACTGACCTTGGCGCCCGAGGCGAGCGCCTGGATCCAGAGCGACAGGAAGCTGAACAGCACGCCCGCCAGAATGAGGCACACGATGCCTCCGACAATAAACACAATCCAGAGATAGTCACCCACGGTATTCTTCCTTTCCCTTGGCGCCGCCATACGCCGGAAAACCCACGTTCTCCCTGCGCGGCGGCACGCCGTTCTATCTGCTCAAATCCACACTTCAGAGTGGGCGCCGAGCGCGCTCCGGGGCGTGGACAAACCGGACGCGGGCCCAAACCCGCACCCGGACGTGTTATGCATTCAATTCGGCGCCGATACCATCGCATCGCTCGACGACCACACGGTTGCCGTGCACTTCCGTAACCCGGACCGTTTCACCCTCATTGATGAAGTCGCCATCGGACACGGCGTCGTGACGCTCGCCGTCCACCACAATGGTGCCGGAGGGCCGCAGGGCGGTCATGACGAGGCCGCGCCGCCCTACGAGGCCGGTGTTGGACGGCAGGTTGACGTAGCCGGACTCTTCCGAGAGGCTGGTGCCCAGGGCAAGACCGGTGGCGCTGCTGGTCTTGGAGAGGAGGACCAGGCCAATCCCTATGCCGATGGCCACGCCCATGAACTCGCCCATGATGATCATGAAGGTATAGTCGGGGTAGGCGGCGATGCCCATAACTGCGGAAATGCAGAGGAGCACCACACCCCCGATGCCGCAGACGACGCCGGGAAGGACAAACTCGAGCACGATCAGGGATATGCCCAGAAAGAAAAGGAAAAGCGGCCAGAACATCAGATTCCAGACTCCCGGGTTTGCGGCGTGGTCGATTCCAGCAGCGCGATCAATTGGCCAATTTCAATACGGATTCCCAACAGGCGCTTGCTTTTGTCCGCCGTGTCTTTCGGGTCGGTTTCATCCAGGGGCTCGAAGCTGCGCATCAGCGAATTGTCCTCGCCGAGACTGCGCGCGGCCTCCGCGGCGAGCTTGTTGAAGCGCTTTGCGAAGGGTGAGCAACTGTAGTATCCCGCGCCCTGGGATTGCACATAGTCCATTTCCTTCAAGAGGGCGCGCAGCATATGAAGCAGTGAGTCGTGCATGTGATAAACCAGCTTTCCTTGCGGGCGCGGCCGTCAGTCGGTCCGCCAGCCGTTCAGGGGCTCCTCCGCCTGGGAGACCACGATGCGGTTTCCGTCGGAGGAGAGGATGACAATAGGGGTGCCTTCGTCCAGGAATTCGCCCCGGGTGACCACGTCGAGCTTTTGATCGCCGAAGCGCCCCTTGCCCGCCGGGCGCAATTTGGTGGCCGCCACGCCGCGCAAACCGGCAATGGCCTGGGTGGCCTCGTCGGACTGGGAGGTATAGCCCGCTTCCGAATCGAGGGCGGTACCCAGAATCATGGCGTTGCCCAGCGGAGTGTAGGGCAGGATAAAGCCCGAGACCAGGACGAACCCGATGAAGCTGAACATGCCCACGCACAGGGTGTACAGGGCCTGATGCGTGGCGGCGAACTCCCAGGAAAACTCGGGCATGGGCGCCTTGACGAGGGCCAGGTAACAACCGCCCAGCAGACAGGCGAATCCGGCCACGCCGGCGAGGCCGAATCCGGGCAACAGAAACACCTCGGCAAGGATGAGCAGGAATCCCGCGACAATCAGGGCGAGATCGATCCAGTCGGCCATGCCGATAACCATGTGGGACCCGAAGAACAACGCCAGACACGCCGCGCCGAGGATGCCCGCGCCGCCGAAACCGGGCGTGCGGACTTCCACATAGATACTGCCCAGTCCGGCCATCAGCAGTAACCCGGCAATGGTGGGGCTGGTCAGGAAAGCGAAGAGCGCCTCTTCCCACGTGGGAATGATTTCGAGGCGATCCACGCTGCCCAGCAGGTGCTCGCGCAGGGTGTCATCGATATCGGTCGTAATGCTTTTTGCCAGGCCAAAGTGCACGGCCTCATTCGAAGTCATGGTGAGCAGTTCGCCCCGGGCGCTCACCAGCTCCGTGTTGGCGTTGAGCAGGGCGCGGTAGTCCTCATCCGGCGAGCCGGGCTCGGGCGCTGTTTCCGGCGTCCCCTCAGGCGCGGGAACGTCCAGTACATCGCGGAGTACCTTCTTAATATCCTCGGCGCCTTCACCGTTGCCTTCGGTAATGGAATCAAGTATTACGTCGAGGGCGTCCTTGTTCTGTTCGCGGGCGATTTCGGATTTTCCGGCGTCCACTTCAAAGATGCGATAGGTGCCGTCGGGATTGCGGTAGGCCCGCACTTCCATGTTACGGTCCACCATGGCCTCACCCAGGATAGGGTCGTGGCCGTTGGCCTCGCCCAGGGCGCGGTACTTGCCGCGAACGAAGGAATTGGACTTCTCGTCCATCTCCGCGGTGGTCTCCACGCCGGGCATGATGGGGGTGGACGCGCCGATGTTGGATCCTTCGGCCATGTAGATATAGTCGCAGGAATAGCTGATCAGCGCACCCGCCGAGATGGCGCCCATGCCTTCAATAAAGGCGATGGTGGGGCACTTCACGGACATGATGCTGGAGGTTATTTCGATGGCGGAATCCACGCGGCCGCCGGGGGTGTTGATGACGAACAGCAGCGCGGATGCGTTTTCGGCTTCGCGCACCGCCCGCTCAACGATGACAGCCACACCCTCGTCGATTTCTTCTTCGATACGGCAGATGACCACAAAGGGTTCGCCGGTTGCTTCGTGAACGGGAGCCGGAGGGGCGGCATCCACGGATGTGGCGGTGGAATCGGCAGCCCAGGAGGGAATCGTGGGGGCGGTCTCGCCCGCAGGGGCGTTTTCCGCGGGCACGGGAGAGGACTCCACCGCAGGCTCCTGGGCAACGGCGCCGTTCAGCGCCAGGATCATCAGGGATAGGAAGCCTAAAACCCGTAGCATGGGGAAACGTCCTCTCTTCAAAACGGCCCTACGGAACCAGGGCCACGTCGCCTATACCACTGGACCCGGAGTTTTATTCTACGTGCTGGGTCAACAGGTCGTCAATCGGAGCCTTATGGGTCTTATGGGTCTTATGGGTCTTATGGGTCGTATGGGTCGTATGGGTCGTATGGGTCGTATGGGTCGTATGGGTCGTATGGGTCGTATGGGTCGTATGGGTCGTACAAAACCCGTTACAGCCTGAAGCCTGAAGCCTACAGCCTACAGCCTACAGCCTACAGCCTGAAACCTGCGTGCAACTTTCCCCGGATTGTGTTAGACTTCCGCGCTATGGCAACCGATAAACCTGTAATCGTCCAATCTGATCGCTCGATCCTGCTCGAAACCGATGGGCCCGCTTACGCCGAGGCGCGGGACTGCCTTGCGGGTTTTGCGGAGCTGGTAAAATCACCGGAACACATCCACACCTACCGCATCACGCCCCTCTCGCTCTGGAATGCGGCGGCGGCGGGCATGACGGTGAAGGAGGTGCTGGATGGACTGCTGCTCTACAGCAAGTATGAGATTCCCCAGAACATAACGGCGGAAGTGGAAGAGCAAATCGGGCGTTATGGCCGCCTCAAGCTGTACAAGCAGCCCGAAGACGGCCAACTGGTCATCGAATCCGACGATTCCATGCTGATCATGGAAATTCTCAACCAGAAATCGGTCCAGCCATATGTGACGGGCACGCCGGACATGAAGCGGATTCTGGTGAAGCCGGCGGATCGGGGCAACGTCAAATGCGCCCTGATCAAGCTGGGTTTCCCCGTGGAAGACCTTGCGGGCTATGCCGAGGGCGCACCGCTGACGGTGAACCTGCGGGAAACCTGCCTTTCGGGGCGGGAGTTTGGCCTGCGCAAGTACCAGAAAGAATCGGTGGAGGCCTTCCACGCCAACGGCACCAACCGGGGTGGCAGCGGCGTCGTGGTGCTGCCCTGCGGCGCGGGGAAGACGGTGGTCGCTATCGGGGCCCTGGCGACCGTGAAGACCCATACCTTGATTCTTACGACCAATACCGTGGCCCTGCGCCAATGGAAGAATGAGATTCTCGACAAGACCGACCTGACGGAAGATCAGATCGGCGAGTACAGCGGCGAGACCAAGACTATCCGCCCGGTGACCCTGGCCACCTATCAGGTGCTGACCTACCGCAAGACGAAAGACGGCCCCTTTTTGCACTTTGGCCTTTTCGACGAGGGGCAGTGGGGCCTGGTGATCTACGACGAGGTCCATCTCCTGCCCGCGCCCGTGTTCCGCGCCACGGCCTCCCTCCAGGCGCGCCGGCGTCTCGGGCTCACCGCCACCCTCGTGCGCGAAGACGCCCGGGAGGACGACGTCTTCAGCCTCATCGGCCCAAAGAAATACGACGTGCCCTGGAAGGTGCTGGAAAAGCAGGGCTGGATCGCCACGGCCATCTGCTCCGAAATCCGCATCCGCCTGCCCGAGAGCGAGCGCTACAACTACGCCGTGTCGCCCAAGCGCCTGAAGTTTCGCATCGCCTCGTGCAATCCGTCCAAGGCCAGAATGTGCGAGTTTCTCATCAACCGGCACAAGGACGACAATGTCCTCATCATCGGCCAGTTCCTCGATCAGCTCAAGGAGCTTTCAAAGAAGTTCGGTGCGCCCATCATTACCGGGCGCACGCCCAACGGCGAGCGCGAAAAGCTTTATGCGGCCTTCCGCACCGGCGAAATCAAGCTGCTCATCGTGTCCAAGGTGGCCAACTTCGCCATCGACCTGCCCGACGCCAACATCGCCATTCAGGTTTCCGGCACCTTCGGCAGCCGCCAGGAGGAGGCCCAGCGCCTCGGGCGAATCCTGCGGCCCAAGAGCGAGGAGAACGTGGTGGCGCGGTTTTACTCGCTGGTCTCCCGCGACACCTGCGATCAAGACTACTCGGTGAAGCGGCAGTTGTTTCTGACGGAGCAAGGCTATCGCTACGAGATCCTGACCGAGGATCAGGTGCTGGCGGCGGAAGAGGCCTCGCAGCTCCCCGGTTAACGTCGCCATCGCGCCCCGGACGTGTTATTCTGTGCCTCCGGGAGATCCACGCCATGATTCGCTCGCTTTTCTGCTCGTTTCTGTTCGCCGCCGTCACCTGTGCCGACACCACCGAACCCGGCCGCGCCGTAAACGGCAATCCCGCCAATGAAGTCTTCCTGAGCAACGCCGATCTATCCGGCTGGCTCCTCGACAATGAAGGCAACGCGAAGCGCGACGGCGGCGGCTTCAATTTGCTGAGTCACCGCCTCTGCCCGGACATGAGCATCTACCGCGCCAAACAGGTGGGGCTCAACTTCGAGCACATCTTCAACGGTGCGGCGACCGATGCCGCCATCTCCATGTTCACCCCGCGCGTGGAGCCGAATGTGCTCCTCAAACAAGACGGAAAACAGGCGTCGCTTCACTGGCCCGCCGCATCGTCCTCGTGGGGCGTGGACTGCACCATGACCTACACCTTCGTGGAGCCCGACGCCATTGATATGACGTTCTCCGCAACGCCCACGCGGGAATCCTGGCCTCAAGGTTACCTCGCGTTCATGTGGGCGAGCTATATGGCGCGCACCGTCGAGCGGCCTATTCACTTCTGGGGAACCACCGGTGGCGAGGAGAGCTGGCTTCAATTCGGCGAGGCCACCAGCGACGCCCAGGGCTTCGAGACCGGCACCGTGGCCGCGAAGGGTGTCGCGCCTCTGCCCTATGAAGCGGAATCGAAGTCGCTCAACATCATTGAGCACCCTGCAAAGCATTTCGTACTGCCCTTCTACTTCGGCCTCATCGATGGCGACCACGATCTCGCCACGAAGGACGACACCCTCGCCTATATCCTCATGTTCAACCAGATCGAGCCGATGCGCTTTGCCCTGTGGAACTTCATCAAGGACGAATCGGGCAAGCCCGATCCCCACAGTCCTGCGTGGGACTGGCAATATGTGATCCGCGAGCCGAAGGTCGGCCAGACGTATGGGTACAAAATGCGGGTTGTGGTAACGCTCTTTACGAGCCGGGAAGACGTGCTGGCGCGCTATAGCGCGTGGGCCGACGCACACTGAAAAATCGCCGTCCCCGCCACCTCGTCCATTCGCCGCGGCGAATCCACTCCGTCCACAACCCCCTTGACAAGCCCGGCCCAATACGTTACCATTTAGTCACGTATTGGCAGCAACGAACCCCAAGGAGTTTTCAAGACCATGTCCACCACACCCGAAACCCCCTCCATCATGAACATCGAACTGGAACTCGACATCGCCGCAACGCCCCAGGCCGTCTTTGATGGTTATGTGGAGGAAATGATCAATGGACCCGGCGGGAATACGCCGATGAAGATGGAATTGTGGCCCGGGGGCCGCTGGTTCCGGGATTTCGGCAACAACACGGGCCACCTGTGGGCGCACGTGCAATCGATCAAGCCGCCGCACCTGATTGAATTCTGCGGTCCCCTCTTCATGTCCGCGCCCGTGGCGAACAACATCATCGTTCGCATCGAGGAAACGGCGAGCGGGGCGAAAATGAAGTTCCGCCACCAGTGCCTGGGCGTCATCCCCGATGAAATGCGTGAAGGCATGACCAAGGGCTGGGGCGAAATGCTGGCGAAGGCGAAGGCCACGGCGGAGGGCTGACGCGGCGCGCCCGTGTTACACTCCCGCCCCATGGACGACAGCCTCGACGCCATTTGGAAGGCCCTGGCCGACCCGACGCGCCGCGCGATTCTTGATGAATTGCGACTGGGCCCCCGCACCACCACGGACCTCGTGGCGCTCTTTCCCGATTTGTCCCGCTTCGCGGTGATGAAGCACATGGATGTGCTCCGCGAAGCGGGACTGATACTGACGAAGGCGGAAGGGCGCAGGCGAATCAACTCGCTCAACGTGATTCCCATCCGCATGATTTACGAGCGCTGGGTGAGCCCATTTGAAGATCTCTGGGCCGGGCCGCTGGTGCGATTGAAAAATAGGCTGGAAGGGAAGGACTAAACGGACTGGTGCTAAGAAGCGAGAAACGTGCGGAAGCCGTAGGGACAGCGTCGCCCCGCGATAGCAAAAAGCGAAACGGGCTCTGTACCCGAAGGTACTCTCTGGTCGGGCAAAGTTTGCGTTAACCGGCGGGGCTGTTTGAATGTATAGGGGGCTTGTTGGAAGAAGCCTCCCTGGGTTTAGAATAAACGGGTCAACAGTCGCTTCACTCTAAACCCATATAAGGAGACCTCTCATGCGAAAGTACTACGCCGTGGGTATGGATGTCCACAAGAAAACCATCTCTTACTGTGTTATAAATGCGTGTGGCGAAAGAGTCGCTGAAGGCCGTATAAATGCCAACCGGACAGAGATTGGCGATTGGGTCAAAGGTCTTCGCAGCAGCTTCCGCGGCCAGCGGGAGTTTGGGATGGAGGCCACGATGTTCACTGCCTGGATTTATGATTACCTGGAGTCACTGGGGTGCGCGGTTAAAGTTGGCTCTCCACATAAGCTGAAGGCGATTGGGGCGGGCAAGAAGAAGAACGACCGGATGGATGCGCGTGCTCTGGCCAGCCTGCTGCAGGCCAATTTCTTCCCGGAGTGTTTTATGCTCCCCCGCGCGCTGCGCGAACTGCGCCGTGCGTTGCGGTACCGCAACCTGCTCAAGTGCGAGTCCACGCGCTTCAAGAACCGGCTGGGCGGCTTTCTCATGGAAGTGGGCGAGGAGTATGACAGCGACAAACTGCACCAGAAGCGTTACTTTACACACCTGATGGACAACTTGCAAGACACACCGGCGTCGGTGAAGAACCTGCTAATGCTGGCGCGGGGCAGCGTGGAAGCCTTCGAACAGAACCAGCGGATGATTGTGCGAGAGCTGGAGAAGCACACACTGCTTTCCGAACGTGTGACTCGTCTCCAGAGCATTCGCGGGGTTGGCCCGATAACCGCGCTGACGTGGGCCCTGGAAATCGGGGATCCCTGGCGCTTCTCCTCGGTTAAGAAGGCGGTCAGCTACTGCGGGTTGTGCAGCGCCCTGCGCGAGTCTGCGGGCAAGAGTACACGCGGCCCCCTGTCCAAGCAACGCAATCCCCACATTCAGTGGGTGCTCATCGAAGCGGCCAAGAAGGGCCCGACTTTCAATCCTCAACTCAAGGAGGCCCACGACAAGGCGCTGGCCGAGGGCGCGAACAGCAACCAGGCCACGCTGGCTGTCGCGCGAAAACTGGTGGCTTATCTGATGTGCGTCGACAAGACCCAAAAGGAATTCACAATGTTTACCAGGGCCTGAACCGCCTATCCGCGCACTTTTTTTCCGCCGGTCCTCCCGTCGACAGGACTGGGCAAGTGGAGCTTCCACGATACCCCTTGGGGCTGTTTGGAGGCCGGCGGGTTTACCCAAACTCAAACTTCGGCGAAGGCGCTCCGGCGCTCGGATGCTGCAAATGGATGTCTGGTCACGTTGATCCCATCGATCCCCGTTGGCCCAATGAGGTAACAAGCAAGGTGCGCTCGACCATACTGTGCGTTTAACGCTTTAGAGGGTTGCCAGATGACATTGAAAAAATAGGGCGGAACGACAACGCCGAACCGCCCTCATCCGTATAACCCGCCTGCTGCGGCGCTCCGGTCGCTCGCCAGCGTTGCCGTATCCTCCGGGCAGGCAAGTCTAGAATAGCATACAAACCCAGGTATGAAGCCCAGCGGAGACGAATCTCCCATTCGTCGCTTGACAAAAACCTATCATGGATGTCCTGTCGTATGACGTCGTGGCTTGGCACTGCCAACGCACCTCTCAGCCTCGCGTAAGCTACTCTTAGAAATCAGAATCTTTCGCGACGCAATGTCAGCGCTGAAAATCCCCGTCCCCCTCGCTGACGACAGGACAGCCTCGCCAGTGGAAGTGATTTTCGCCCTACGCGGGCGAAATTGTGCACCAGCGGTACGATTCGCTACATTCAGACTCGGGGCGACGCTGTCCCTACGGAACAAAGCGTCCCACGGGATACCCCGCCGCGAAATCTATTTCCCACGCGCCGTTCTTCGTTGCGTAGCGAATCACCTCGCGCCGCTCGAAATCGCTGGCTCCCTTTCGCACGGCGGCATCGGGACTTCCCGGCAGCAACGCGGCATCCGCTACGTGCTGCAAGATCCGGGTGCGGTCCCCCACGCTGTGGCCCGTGTCCTTGAACACCTCGCCGTCGAGATCCTTTTCGCCAATGAAGCGTGCGTCGATCTTCAAGCCCGCCCGCGTCATGTTCCGCACCAGCCGCTGCTTGTCCGCCGTGGGACACACCTTGTCCCGCGCACCGTGGACGACAAAGACCCGCGCCTCGTTGCCCAGCGCCACCATCTGCGTGAGGTGTGAAGGAAAGCCAATGTCGCGAAGGTCGCGCGCATCCTTCGAGAGATAGTCCGGACTCTTCCGGTTGCGGCTGTAGCCCGCGTCGAGATAGGAGCCCCCCGGACGACCAAAGGCGATGTCATAACTCAACTTCGCCATGCCCGAGCAATCCACAATCGCCGCGAAGGTACGGGGCGCCAGCTTGTTGGCCATGTGACTAACGTTGCCGCCTCCCGAGCCGCCCGCGGCATAGGTCCGACCATCGTGATAGGCATGGCCGCCGTCGATCAACCCCTTGCGCACCCAGTAGAGTGCGCGCAGCGCATCCAGCGCTTGAAGATAGCCAAAATCGTAGGGCGGCTGGGTGGCTTCGTCGTATTTCCCGCTCTGGAGATAGTCCACACAGATCGCCACGACATTGTAGCGCTCGGCCAGCACCAGCGGATCGGGCGCGCCGATGGCGTTCGTGCCGCCCCAGTTGTGGAGGCTCAGAAAGAGCCCCGTCTCGGTGTTGACGTTTGCCAGTGCTCCGCCGGAGTAATAGACATAGGCCGTGATCGTGCGGGGACCGGGCTGGAACGCCCATTCCTGCGCGGGCAGCTCGGCTGAAGCGTTCTCCGAAGGCAGCGCGGGCCAGGGACGATCATCGGCGAAAGCTGGAACGCTAATGAAAAGCAGCAGCCAGCACAAGCGACTCAACCATAAACTCCAAGTAGAAAAATGGGTCTTATGGATCTTATAGGTCCAGTGACCCATACGACCCATACGACCCATACGACCCATACGACCCATACGTACCCCAACAACCCTACTTCTTCCCACACCCGCAACTCCCACTCCCGCACCCACCGCCGCCGCCGCCCGTTTTGGGCCGCACCAACTGCAGGGTCCCCGTGGGCATTGGATCAGCCGCCACGATCCGCGCCGGGCTGCGATACCACGCGATCGCCAGGCACAGCATCCACACGCCGGCGATGAACAGCCCGCCACCCTCGCGCGTAAGTTCACTCTTGAGATAGGGGTGCTCAAAGGTGGGCACCAGCGCCGCGAAGCCACCGAGATAGCCCAGGGTACCGGGAATGGCCCAGGCCGTGTAAACGCCGAAGATGGCGGGCACGGTAACAACCACGCTATACCCGTAGATCAACATCCACACGATGCCATCGGGATCATTGTATTGCACAAGGATCGACAGGATCAGCAGGGGCAGCATGACCACATTGGCGACGCGGAAGGGCGTGATGAGCTTTTTCGACTTTTCCATGGATACCTCGCGGGGTTGGGGCCGACACGTTGGAAACGACAGCTAAGTCAGTATAGCACGGTATCGAGTACAAGACTCACGGGGACACGGAAACCTATCTTTCGCCGTCTCCGCAAGGGTTCTCCCTTACTCCCCTTGCGTCATGGGCCACGCGGTGGGCAGGGCAATTCCGAATATTCCCATGAACTGCGCCAGAATCCGGTAGGTCAGCCCCCAGATCGTGTAGGGACCATAGCTAAAACCTGAGAATGCCTGCTGTTCGTAGTAATAGCTGCTGATATTGCGCCCATCGCCCAGATAGGCCAGGGGTACCCACACGGTGGCGGAGACCTCGTGGTTGTGGACCAGTTCGCCCGGATCCGGGCAATAATACACCAGCGGGCACACCGCCAGCTCAAAGGTCCGAAGGCGTCCACCAACCACATCGCTCAGCCGCCCCAGAAGCATGTCCGGCGTCAGGGCCAGCCCCACCTCTTCCAGGGTCTCCCGACGCGCCGCCGCCTCGACGCTGGGATCGTCCGCATCCACATGCCCGCCCGGGAAGGCCATCTGGCCGGACCAGGGGTCGTCCTCACGGGTGGCGCGCTGCATGAAGAGCACCTCCAGGGCGCCGTCTTCCCCGTGACGCAGCACCATCGCCACCGCAGCCACACGTTTCGCGCTGCGGGAAGCCGCCGTCTCCGGGGTGAAATCCGCCAGGCGCGCCCGTATTTCCGCGAGGCTGTGGTGCTCCATGGGCCGGCGGGGCGGGGTGGTGTGCACAGGGGACTCCTTGAGGGCGGGATTTCCAGATGACAATGACGGTGGAATATTGTGTATTATACGCCATCGCGTTTCGGGGATGCGATACCCGTTTGCGTGCGGGGCGCTCCAGTGGTATAAAGGAGGCCGCGTTCTCGCGCACCCGCGGGCCACGAAAGCTGTGGAACGGCCCGCCCCCGCAATCATTTTCCGCGGACAGACGCCCCGAAGGGGTGAACTCTGTCCCTGTACGACCAAGGTAGTGTTATTTTTTCGAAGGAGTCGACCATGAATACCATTTCCGGAGACAAGGCGGGACTGGCCGCCAAGGGCGCGCTGGAAGCCGGCGAAGGCATCCTGCGCCTGGCCCCCACCTGGGTGCCCCGCTCGTTCCTGCAGCCGGGACGCCGCCTCAAGCTGCACCCCCAGGACTACTACGCGCTGGGCAAGCACCGCGGCGGCATCGACGAGCGCTGGTTTGGCTCCACCACCCCGGCGGCCAACGACAACCGCAATGAAGACGAAGGCCTGAGCTACGTCGTCCATGACGGCGCCCGCTTCACCCTGAAGGACGCCGTGGACGCTCTCGGTGGCGAGATCATCGGCGACGCCATTTGGAACACGTACAAGAAGTGGCCGGTGTACTCCAAATTCTTCGACAACATGGGCCCCATCCCCCACCACATGCACCAGAACGCCGAACAGGCCGCGCTGGTGGGCCAGGAAGGCAAGCCCGAGTCCTACTACTTCCCGCCCCAGATGAACGCCATCGGCAACAACTTCCCCTACACCTTCATGGGCCTCGAACCCGGCACCACCCGCGAGCAGGTGCGCCGCTGCATCGAGAACTGGAACAAGGGCGACAACGGCATCCTCGATCTCTCCAAGGCCTACCGCCTGAAGCCCGGCACGGGCTGGATGATCGGGCCGTGCATACTTCACGCCCCCGGCTCCCTGGTAACCTATGAACCCCAGTGGGGCAGCGACGTCTTCGGCATGTACCAGAGCCTCGTGGAAGGCCGCGACGTGCCCTGGGCGCTGCTGGTAAAGGACATGCCCGCCGACAAGCATCAGGACATCGACTTCATCGTCGATCAGCTCGACTGGGAATCGAACGTGGATCCGAACTTCAAGGAAAACCACTACCTCGAACCCATCATCGACACCCAGGACGACGCCCACACCGATCGCTGGATCGTCTACGGCGGCGTGAAGGGCAAGGACTACTTCTCCGCCAAGGAACTGACGGTGAATCCCGGCAAGAAGGTCACGATCAAAGATCGTGGCGCCACCAGCCTGATCACCGTTCAGGGTCGCGGTCGCGTCGGCAATCTCGCCCTCGAAAGCCCCGACATGATCCGCTTCGGCGAGATGACCGAGGACGAAGTGTTCATCACCGCAAAACGCGCCGGCGAAGGCTACGAAGTCGAGAATCTGGCCAAGGAATGCCCCCTGGTCATCCTCCGCTACTTCGGCCCGGATGTGAACCCCCAGGCTCCGGCCATCGGAAGCTACGCGCGGTAATAAATATCTGCAGGAAGCGAGAGCCGGTGGCCCTGCGACCACCGAAACCAGAAGGAACAACGTCACCATGAAAAAGATCTCCATCGGAAGCTGGGCCTACAGCATTGGCCCTTACGAAAACAGCCCCATCCCCTGGGAAGAAGTGCTGAAGACCCTCAAGAGCTTGAATTTTGACGGCGTGGAAGTGGGCGGTTTCTCGATCCACCCCAGCCCCGAAAACGCCCCGAACAAGGAAGACCGCGACAAGATCGTGGCCCAGGCGAAGGAAATCGGCATCGGGTTCTCCGGCTTCGTGCCGAATCTCTGGGGCGAAAAGCTCGTCAACGCCGAAGACCCCTCCGGCTACATCGCCGCCTTCAAGCAGGGCGCCCAGTTTGCCCACGACCTCGGCATCAAGGGCGTGCGCGTTGACTGCGTCCAGCCCCCCACGATCCACGCGGAGATCGACTACGACGTGGCCAAGAAGCGCGTCGTCAGCACCTGGAAGGAATGCTCCAAGATCGCCGCCGACCTCGGCTGCTACGTCACCTGGGAGTTCGAACCCGGCTTCGCCTTCAACAAGCCCTCCGACGTGCTGCGCATTGTCGATGAAGTGAACGAAGAAAACTTCGGCATCGAATTCGACACCTGCCACGCGGAAATGGTCGCCGGTAAAGGCGCCCGTCAGCACGGCGCCAAAGAAGTGCTCCCCGGCGGCTGCCTCGAAATGGCCCAGAAGCTTAAGGGCAAGATTAACCACATCCACCTTATCGACTCCGACGGCACGCTGCACCACGACGAGACCAGCAGCCACCCGCCCTTCGGCGACGGCTACCTGAACTTCGACGAGATCGTGCCCGCGCTCCTCGACGCCGGCGTGCCCCACGACTGGTGGACCATCGACCTCTGCTTCTGGCCCGACGCCTGGAAGGTGACCGAGCGCTGCAAGAAGAGCATCGACGAGTTGAACAAGAAGTTCTGCGGCTAAGACCCGAATGCCAAGCCCCCCGGCAACGGGGGGCTTTTTTGTGAATAGCCCACTCGTTCCCAAGCTCCGCTTGGTCGCAGATGCGCCTGGGCGGAGAATGCAGTCCCCGGAGCTCCGCTCCGAATAAGTTGTAAGGGTCCGATGGGTCCTATGCGCCATTGCCCATAAGACCCATTGGTCCCATAAGACCCATAAGACCCATAAGACCCATTCCTAAGACCCCCGCGACACCCCGCGGCGAAATCATCGGCCCCCGACCGGGGCCCACACCAAGGAGAGACACCATGGCAAAGAAAAAGCTCAACATCGGCATGATCGGCTACGGCTTCATGGGCCGCGCCCACTCGAACGCCTTCCGCAAGGTCAACAACTTCTTCGACCTCGAATACCAGCCTGTCCTCAAGGCCGCCTGCGCGCGCAACGCCGAAAAGGCCCAGGCCTTCGCCGACAACTGGGGTTATGAAAGCATCGAGACCGACTGGCGCAAGCTCGTCGAACGCGACGACATCGACTGCATCGACATCGGCAGCCCCAACAACACCCACGAAGAAATCGTCCTCGCCGCCGCCGCCAAAGGCAAGATGATTCTCTGCGAGAAACCCCTCGCCATGAACGCCGAAGAAGGCGAGCGCATGACCGCCGCCGTGGAAAAAGCCGGCGTGCCCAACATGGTCTGGTACAACTACCGCCGCGTCCCCGCGATCACCCTCGCGAAGCGCCTCATCGACGAAGGCCGCCTCGGACGCATTTTCCACTACCGCGCCAAGTACCTCCAGGACTGGACCATCTCCCCCGAGCTGCCCCAGGGCGGCGCGGGCCTCTGGCGCCTGGACGCCTCCGTGGCTGGCAGCGGCGTCACCGGCGACCTCCTCGCCCACTCCATCGATTCCGCCATCTGGCTCATTGGCGGCATGGAGAAAGTCACCGCCATCACCGAAACCTTCATCAAAGAGCGTCAGCACAACCTCACGGGACAGAAACAGGAAGTCACCATCGACGACGCCTGCGCCTTTCTCGCCAAATTCGACAATGGCGCCCTCGCCACCTTCGAATCCACCCGCTACGCCCGCGGCCGCAAAAACCAGAACACCTTCGAAGTCAACGGCGAACATGGTTCGATCTACTTCGACCTCGAAGATCCCCACCAGCTCCAGTTCTTCGACAACAAACACGAAAGCCACATCCACGGCTGGCAGACCATCCTCGTCACCGACTTCGAGCACCCCTACATGGACAAATACTGGGTCCCGGGCACGACGATCGGCTACGAACACACCTTCGTCAACGCCATCGCCGACTTCCTCAAGAGCCTCGAAGCCGGCCAGGCACCCGTACGCCCCAACTTCCGCGACGCACTCGAAACCCAATACGTCTGCGACGCCGTCCTGAAGTCCGGCAAGACCGGCCAGTGGGAAAGCTGCAAGGCCTGAAGAAAAACGCGGGGGCGATAGATCGTGAACTTTAAGAGGCGGCCCCGGCAATTGTCGGGGCCGTTTTTCTTTTGGGTCCTCTACTCCGCCATACTGCTTAGTGAAATGCCCATCGCATATCGAAAATCATCGTGTAGATGTATCTTCTTAGTCCCGAAGGGACGGCATATCGTAGCCCAGGCGCGAGTGTAGCGAGCCCTGGGGTCCGGCACACCCAGGGTTGAGCCCTGAAAGGGCGGCATAGAAAAGGCTCTATGTGCCAGAATATTTGAGACACCCTTCTTGTAAGAACTAGTGTTGGGGGCTAGGGGCCATTAGATGACTGCTGATCTTAATTCAGGGAAGGATACCGGGGTAGTTGTGTTCGGTGCCCCCCCGTTAGTGCGAGCGCAGGACAGGCGACACGACCCCGAACGCGTCGGCTTCTTTACTCGGTATTCCCCGCGCCACGACTCACGTGAAACAAGTCGAGGGGAGGCATGCCCGCGGTCCTGTGGTGTGTGATCATTGCGCCGCCGTCCTTGAGGGCCCGCTCGAAAGCGGCGGTGTCGTCCCACCGATAGAAGACGGCCCAGACGGATTCCCCGGCGGCACAGCGACGTTGCGCGACGGCCACCATTTCCTTGAGGCCGTGGAGGAGCTCGACGGGCACGTACTGGTCTCGCAGGGCGTATTCGGCCGCGTCGAAATTGAAAGGTTTGAGGGCGATGACGGCGCGGTGGTGGGATGGGTCGTTCGCGACGGCGCGGGCGAGCTCGCCGTAGTCGGCGCGGAAAGGCCGGGGCAGGGCGAGGTGTTGCCAGGTGAAAAGGAGGAGGATAAAGATGGCCACCCTGCGCGGGACCAGCCCCGTGCGCGGAAGGGCGCTCAGACCGCTGGCCGCAAGGAGCTGGAGGGGCAAGGCCGCGTAAACCACGTAGCGGCTGAAGAAGCATGGTCGCCAATACCAGTTAAGGAGGTAGAGCCCCAGTATGGGGCCAAGAAAGGCGACGAGCAGGAGCGCGGCTTCACCTCGCGAGAGCCCCGGTGATGGCGCGGCCTCCACTTTTTTACTCCAGGACTTGAAAAGGGCGTATGCGGCCAGGGCGGCCGTGCTCGCGGCGATCAGAAGGTCGGCGCTGAAGCCAAGGGGCATCCAGGGCGCGGGGTTGATGTTGGAGAAGCGTCCGCCGGCAAATTGGAGAAAGGTGTTGGCGAGCTCGCGGGGGCCGGCGGGCATGTCGCGGTAGGCGGCGCTCTGTCCGGCGAAGTCGTAGTCGAGGAAAGCGAGCCAGGCGAAAAGCGCCAGGGCCATGAGGCCGTGGGCGGTGAACCAGGGCAGGATGGTGCGGAGATGCTTCCACCAGCCGAGGAGTAGGAAGCCCTGGGCAAAGACAAATACGACGGAGAAGGTGTGGGTCCAAATGAGGAGCGCGTTCCCGGCCACACACAGCGCCAGGTAACGCAGTTTGGACTCTCGCAGGTACAATGCGAGGCCGTGGAGTGCGGCGAGGGCGAAGACATTCATGAGGGCATAGAAGCGAACTTCCTGTCCGTAGTAGATTTGAAAGAGAGACAGGTTGAAAAGGGCCGTGCCCCAAAGTCCGGCGGTGTTTCCGGCAATGAGGCGACCTAAATTGAAAAGCTGGACCGTGGTGACGATTGAGAGGAACACGGAGAGGAGGCGAAGGGAAGTGAGTGAGCCGCCTGCGACCAATGTCCAGGCATACTGCACCCAATAGTAAACGGGCGCGATCCGCAGTCTAGCGTCTTCGGCGAAGACGCAGTCCATGCAGTCAGCGAAGGATTCCGCGGGATAACAGGCGGTGGTGAGGGCTTCGTCGCCCCAGGCGGATTCTCGGGTGATGGAGGCGAGGCGCAGGGCGGCGCCAAGTGTGATGATGGCCAGAAGGATCAGGAGCGCGCCATGTGAGGTGCGTGGAGACACATTGGGATCCTTGGTCACTTGGGCGTTTTTCCTTCCAGAGCGGTACGTTGCCGGGTTCGAAGGCAGTATTTAACCTCAAAGGACGCAGAGAACACAAAGTTGATAGTTGATAGTTGATAGTTGATAGTTGATAGTTGACAGTTGACAGTTGACAGTTGCCATCCAAATCCACACGGCCCGCAAGACCCATTAGACCCATGAGACCCATTAGCCCCGTGGTTGCTATGTTCTGGTGGGTGATCGGTGTGGGCGTAATTTTGTGTAGAGACGAGAAAAGGCCCCTCGGTATAACCCGAGGGGCCTTTTTAATGTAGCGCCGGCAGCGTCCTACTCTCCCACACAGTTGCCCGTGCAGTACCATGGGCGCAGACAGTCTTAACTTCCGTGTTCGGAATGGGAACGGGTGTGGCCCTGTCGCTATAGCCACCGGCAAAACTTTGTAGTCAGGACTGTGTCTGACAAAGATAGTTTTGACAGAGAATGTTGGGTAATTTACTGGATTACAAAATCAGACGGCTAAAGGGAGTTGATGATTAGCAACTCTATGAGTGCTAAAGACCAAGCCTCACGAGCGATTAGTACTGGTCCGCTGAACACGTCGCCGTGCTTACACTTCCAGCCTATCAACCTGGTGGTCTACCAGGGCTCTTAAGGGGATTGCTCCCAGGGAAATCTTATCTTGGGTGGGGCTTCGTGCTTAGATG
>JAEUWI010000019.1 GCA_016791475.1 Candidatus Hydrogenedentota bacterium | reverse complement strand
TCCTTCATCCTTCATCCTTCATCCTTCATCCTTCATCCTTCATCCTTCACCCTTCATCCTTCATCCTTCATCCTTCAGCCTAAAAAAAACCGCAGACCCGAAGGCCTGCGGTCATCGCTTGAACTATGGGGTGCTCTTCTACTTGCCGTCGCCGGCGCTCTGGATGAGCTTGAAGGCCTCCTGGGGGCTGATGCACTTCAGCAGCTTCTCCACCAGGGCGCTGTCTTCCAGCAGATTCTCTATGCTGGCGATCGCCTTGACTTCATCTTCGTAGCTCTTCTTGGGAACGAGCAGCAGCACCACGACATTGGCGGGCTTGCCGTCGAGCGTGCCAAAGGGAATGCCGCGCGGGGCCATGCCAACGGCGCAGATCACATCGTCCACGCGGTCCGTGGCAATGTGGGGCAGTGCGATGCCGTGCTCCATGCCGGAGCCCAGCGAATCTTCGTTGGCATAGAGCTGCTCCAGCAGGATGTCCCGCTGGTTCATGGGGATTTCATGATACTGAATCAGGACATCCATCAGCTCGCTGATGCATTCCCGCTTCTTCTCGGCTTCGAGGCCGACTTTGATCAATTCGGGGCGCAGAATTTCGTGGAGGAGCATCATTCCGCTCCCTGTGCGGCGGCTGCGGCGGCCGCGGCCGCGTCGGCCTGCGCTTTGCGCTTCTGGACGGCTTTCTTGCCCTTGATTTTCTTCAGACGGAAGGTATCCTCGCGTTCGCGCTCATCCAGGACGCTGGCGATGCCACGAAGCTGTCCGCGCAGGCGGGGGAGGAGGTACTCTTCCAGGGCATTGATGCGGCGGGAAACTTTTTTCACTTCTTCGCCGACAATCTGGAGATTGCGCTCCAGCGGGGCGCAAATCAGGAGCTGGGAGAGCATCTCTTCCGAGGCTTCGGAAGCTTCCTGAACCTGGGCGGAGGTGTCCAGCAGGCCCATGCCGCGTTTTGCGGGGGTGCGGACGATGCCCTCCATGTCGATACGGCCCAGCGCGAGGCCCCAGACCTTTTCGGCCTCCACGCTGATGAGCAGCTCGCGGCGACCGGCAACGGCGGCCGACTTCAATTCGGGCGTGCCACGCACGGCGCGGGCCATGGCCATGGCATCCGCCGCGGCCCGCCCGCGGGCGTGGAGTTCGTCGCGCATGAGGGCCAGGGCTCGGGCGCGCTTGAGCAATTCCTGCATCAGGGCGTCCCGTTTGCCCTTCAGGAGGCCGACGCCGTCGGCGGCCATCTTTATCTGCCCCTTCAGGAGAAGCATATTCATCCGGGTCGGGGCGACGTTGTCCATACTCATAGTAGTAGTACCTATAGGGCGTTAAACGAATCAGACCGGTGTACACGGGGCGGGACCGCCGAAGCGGTCCCGCCGAGGGAAACTATCAGGCGTTCTCGATGGGAGAGGACGTCTTCGCGCCGACATTTTCGTCGGCCAGGGGTACGTAGTACTGATCCACGACTTCGCGCTTGATACGGGTCAGTTCGGACTTGGGCAGGTGGCCCATGACCTTCCAGCCGATGGCGAAGGTTTCTTCAATGGTCCGGCGGTTCATGCCCTGACCGATCATCTCGGTTTCGAAGGCGTTGTTGAAGCGCAGGTACTTCTTATCGAGTTCGGTCAGCGCGTCTTCACCCACGATAGCCATGAGCTTCTTGATGCGCTGGCCTTCCGCGTAGGCCGCGTAGAGCTGGTTGGACCACTCCCGGTGCCACGGCTCGGTCTTGTTCTTGCCGATACCGTTGTTCATCAGACGGGACAGGCAGGGCAGCAGGTCCACCGGCGGGAAGACACCCTGGCGGTGCAGCGGGCGGCTCAGCACGATCTGGCCCTCGGTGATGTAACCGGTAAGGTCGGGGATCGGGTGCGTGATGTCGTCGTCCGGCATCGTCAGCATGGGGATCTGAGTCACCGATCCACCGTTGCCGCGGATTCGGCCCGCGCGCTCATAGATCGTCGACAAGTCGGTGTACATGTAGCCGGGGTAACCGCGGCGGCCGGGAATTTCTTCACGGGCCGAGGAGATCTGGCGCAGCGCGTCGCAGTAGTTCGTGAGGTCGGTAAGCACCACCAGCACCTGATAGCCCTTTTCGAAGGCCAGGTACTCGGCCACGGTCAGGGCGCAGCGGGGGGTGAACAGGCGCTCGATCGCCGGGTCGTCCGCCTTGTTGATGAAGGCCACCACGCGCGAACCCTTGCCGCCTTCCTCGAAGGACTTCAGGAAGTATTCGGTCTCGCGGGCCGTGATACCCATGGCGGCAAACACCGTCACGAAGGGCGTGTCGTCGCCCTTGGTGCCCGAGTTCTGCACAATCATGTTGGCGATCTCGTTGCCGGGAAGACCGGAGCCCAGGAAGATGGGGAGCTTCTGTCCGCGCACCAGCGTGTTGAAACCGTCGATCGTGGAGATACCCGTTTCAATGAAGTCGTTCGGCGCGTCGCGGGACACGGGATTGATGGCGGAGCCGCCGATTTCCACTTCCTTCTCGGGCACTACCGGGGGCAGGCCGTCGATGGGAACGCCGGTGCCGTTGAAGCGGCGACCGATCACGTCGGGGGTACAGGCAATCTTCGCGGCCATGTCGCGCAGGGACACCGAAGTGCCCTTGATGTCGACGCCGCGCGTGCCCTGAAGGATCTGGAGTACGGCGTGGGTCTTGGTCGCTTCCAGGATCTGGCCCTGGCGCTGCTCGCCGCTCTCCATGTGCACATTCAGGATCGCGCCGGTGGGGAAGCGCTCGCCATTCTGCAGGAACACCAAGGGACCGGAAACATAGGTCATGTCCCAGTATTCTTTGTGGAGCTGTTCGTTCGTTTCAGACATCGTTCATTATCCCTTGGTTATTTGGCTTCCAGACCGGCAAGCACTTGCTTATAGTTCTCGATGCAGGCGTCTTTCTTGGCGGTGAAGCCGTCGTTCGGCTCTTCCTTCAGACGGGCAATCTGCTCGCGGAGGGGCAGCTCGCTGATCCGGGTCAGCGGAACCTCGCGGCGCAGCACCTTCTCGCACTCCTCGTGATAGACCAGGATGGTTTCGAGAAGGCCGAAGCACTTTTCCAGACCGCAGGAGGCGTCGTTCTCGGAGAAGGCGCTCTGCTGCAGGAACACTTCGCGGATAAGACGCGATACTTCAAGCACCAGACGTTCCATGTCCTGAAGCGCGTCGGGGCCGACGAGCTGTACGATGTCCTGAAGTTCCGTTTCACGCTGCAGGAGCGTGGCGGCCTGCTGGCGGCGCATGTTCCAGCCGGCGGGGGCGTTCTGGTCAAACCAATCCTTGAGCCCCTCGAAGTACAGGGTGAAGGAGCGGTTCCAGTTTACGCTGGGGTAGTGGCGGCGGTAGGCCAGGGCCGAATCCAGGGCCCAGAGGGCGCCGGACACGCGCATGGAGGTCTGCGTAACCGGCTCGGAGAAGTCGCCGCCGGCGGGGGACACGGCGCCCACCGCGGTGAGCGATCCCCGGCGGGGCTTGTCCGTCGTGGCTTCGGAGCCCGCGCAGATGACGTTGCCGCAGCGTTCGTAGAACGCGGAAATGCGCTCGGAGAGGTAGGTCGGGTAACCTTCTTCACCCGGCATTTCCTCCAGGCGGGAAGAAATTTCGCGGAGCGCTTCGGCCCAGCGCGAGGTGGAGTCGGCCATCAGCGCCACATCGTAGCCCATGTCGCGATAGTATTCGGCCAGGGTCATGCCCGTGTACACCGACGCGTCGCGCGCGGCCACCGGCATGTTGGACGTGTTCACGACCAGGATGGTGCGGTTCATCAGCGAGTCGCCCGTGTTTGGGTCGACCAGCTCGGGGAATTCGGTCAGCACTTCGGCCATTTCATTGCCGCGCTCGCCGCAACCCACGTACACGATGATCTGTGCGTTCGAGTATTTGGACATGCTCTGTTCCACCACGGTCTTGCCCGCGCCGAAACCGCCCGGCACGATGGCCGAGCCGCCCTTGGCGATGGGGAAGAGCATGTCGAGCACGCGCTGGCGGGTGAGGAAGGGCTCGGCGGGGGGAAGCACCTTGTGCACCGGGCGCGACTGCTTCACGGGCGACTTGTGCATCATCCGGATCTCGGTGCCGTCTTCCAGGCGCGCGATCACCTCTTCCACCGTGTAATCGCCCGCGGACTGCATCCAGGCGATCTTGCCGTTCACGTGCGGGGGCACCAGAATCTTGTGCTCGATGGCGATCGTTTCCGGGACCGTGCCCAGGATGTCGCCGCCCTTGACGTCCTGGCCGACCTTGGCCACGGGCGTGAAGGACCATTTCTTGGTGCGATCGAGGGCCACGGCGGTGATACCGCGGCCGATGAAGTCGCCCGAAGACTGCTGGAGCGTGATGAGGGGGCGCTGGATGCCGTCGAAGGTGGCGCCGAGCAGGCCCGGTCCGAGTTCGACGGCCAGGGGCACGCCCGTGGCCACGACTTCCTCGCCGAGAAACATGCCTTCGGTGCTTTCAAACACCTGCGCATAAATCTTGTCGCCCTCGATACGAATCACTTCGCCCATCAGGCCCAATTTACCAACGGTCAGGATCTCACCCATGGAGACCCCGAGCATGCCTTCGGCCTCAATCATCGGCCCGGCGATTCGGACGAGCTTTCCGACGATATGTTGTTCCGTCACCGCCATTTGATTCTCCTACTATCGGTTGCCTGATGCCAGCATCGCCAGTGCAGCCCGGGGGGCGGCAGCCGCGGGTCAAGCCCGCCGGCGTTGCAGTTCACCATCGTGTGAAAACGCTTTGGATCGCCCGGCAGTTTCCGGGCAACCCGCGCCAATGATCAGGTAATTTTAAGGGTAAACGTTCTAGTCCAGACGAATTTCAAAACCAACCGCGGGCCGGACGATGGAGTTGATATACTCCAGCGTGCCCGCGTCTTCCTCGGCAAACGAAGGGCAGAAGATGATCAGCGGCAAAGTGTTGTGGCGGGCGAGACGGCCCTGGAACCACTCCGAAAACTGATCCTTGAACTCTTCGTTTACGATGACCACTTTGGCATCGGAGGACATCAGCTCGGCCAGGCGATTCTCCACGGCCGACACATCAAATACCTCTTCCACGGGCACGCCCGTCAAGCCTACCTGAAGGGCTGCCTGGCCGTTGGCGAGTGCTACAACCTTTGAAGCCATGGTCATCCTTTTCCTTGTATCGTTCCGGCGGCCGCCGGTTGCCCGCGCGGCCGCCCGTACTCACGGGTTTGCGGTCAGACGGAGTACAGCTCGTCGCGGACGCGGCCCGCCGGCAGATTGCCGGCAAGTCCCCGCGCGATGAGGCGGAGGTTGATCACCTCGTTGTACTTCATCCAAACATAGTCCATCATCACGCCGATGCCGAACACATTGTTCCGCGCGCTCTGGCGTACATTCTTCATCAAGACGCGCTCGAAGAAGCGCTCCATCGGCGAGAAACGACCGGTCTGGAGCAACTGGTACAATTCTTCCACCAGGCTGCTGTACCGCGTGCGCGCCAGGTGGGCCATGGCCGCCGCCGGGTCCGAGCTGGACGCCATCTGGCGCAACAGGGACTTGGGCAGTGAACCCTGACTGAGAAAACGGCTGTCCAGGCTCTCGCCCAGTTCGCCCTTCGTGTCGATATGCTGGAAGACCGTCCGCAGGTTGATGCGGTCGATTTCCGACTGGAGCTGGGCGCGCAGCATGCGGCTGTCGTCATCCTCAGCGGTCTTGAGCCGGGCCACCGTGTCTACAAAGTAGGCGCGGTCCAGCGCCTCTTCGAGCTCGGAGAGGCTGCCCGTCTCGTGATAGGCCGGAAGGGCCTTGCGGAGGCATCCGCACAGGTTCCGGTTCCAGCCGCTCAGGGCGGCCACCAGCGATTCCATGGAATCGAGCTGGCTGAACTCCGCCAGCAGCGGCGGGGTGAGCGTGGGCCCGGGAATCAGGGCCGCGCCCATTACGGGGCCGTCGACGCCGTGGTGCCGGCAGCGGATCAGGGATTTGACCGCCATCAGGTCCCAACGGGCGAGGAAAATCTGGACCAGCTCCCGGAACTCGCCGTGGGAGCGGCTCAGGAGGGTCTGGAAGGTGGCAACCAGGTTGCGGGACGCCGCTTCTTCAACCGCGTCCGCACCCTGATAGCGGGTGAGGGCTTCGGCCATTTCCGTGCGATAGGCCGAATCCAGCAGCGCCTCAAGAAATCGGGCCAGGTCACCCTGATCCAGAAAACCGTCGATGGACGTGTTGGAAAACAGCTCGCGCTTCATGCCGTGCACCCGCGCGTTGAAGTGCAGTACAAAAGGATCCATGTCGGCCATGTTCAAGCTTCTCCGCCCGCGTTGGACGAGGGGAAGAGTCGGTTCAGCGAAAGCTTCCGCAACTCGCCCTCGTGCTTGTTGAAGCGCGCCGTCAGGGTATTGGTAAAACGAAACTTCTTGCCCGGGTCTTGTACGGCGACACCATCCTTCAGCGATGCAAGCGGTTCCACCGGCAGGCCCGGACGGCCGTTGGATTCAAGCCAGCGACGGCAATGATCCACATGGGCCGGGGGAGCCAGAACCACCACATCGGACGGCGCTTCCGCCATTAACTCGGCGAGGAGGGCATCCAGAATTCCCGGAAAGGTGGGACCCGCCGCAATCGCGGCCAGTTCCGCCGACACTTCCCCCAGCACCTCGTTGGTGATGGAGTCCTTCGTGGTCAGCGTCACCATGTGGGCCTCGGCCTCCACGCGCTCGCGAGAGCGGCGCGCGATGGACGCGAGTTCGCTCTCCGCGGCGGCAAGGCTGTCCTTCCGGCGCTGTTCCGCCCGTTCCTGGGCGTTCTGTCGGATCGCCACCGCCTCGTCGCGGGCAGCCTGCAACACTTCGTTGCGCTGCGCCGCGATTTGCGCTGACATCAGATCCAGTAGTGGTGTTTTTTCCATAGGTGCTTTCGCCGGCTGGCCGGCGGCCTCCTGAGGGCAAGTGAAAGAGGGGCGCCACGGGGGCGCCGCTCCACACAAACCTAGATATTGCCCAGAATCAGGAAGCCGATAACGAAACCGAGAACAACGATAGTTTCGGGAAGGGCCACCAGGATCAGCACGTTGGTGAACAGCTCGGGCTTTTCAGCCAGCGCGCCCGTACCACCCGCACCGATGGAAGCCTGTGCACGGCCCGTGCCGAGCGCCGCGCCGGCGAGGGCAATGCCCGCCGCAATCGCGATACCCGCAACCCGGATGCCTTCACCGACCGACGTGTTGGCGGTCGCGGAAGCGCCTTCCGCGTGCTCCTGGGCCATTGCGAACGGAGCGCAGACGCTCATGACCGCCAGAACGATGGCGGAAAGCAGCATTGCTTTGCGAAGTGTGGAACTCATTACCATACCATTTCCTTTCTAAAGGGTTCGTAACTTCTGCCTTCAGCTTCGTAGAACTTCGGCAAGAACTCAACAAAATTAAGCCGCAACGAATGGATCGTTGGACTGAATACGCCAATGAAGATATTGAGTGCGTGGACCGCTACCGCCATGGGAATCCCGATGACAATGCCGATCGTGCCGCCGCCCAGCATTTCGGGGAGGGCGTTGGCAATTTCCGCAAAGGCGATGGACACAAGGCCCAGCGCCATCAGGCGGCTGTAGGAGAAGATGTTCGCCGTAAGGCCGATGATTTCCATGACGCCCATCGCCGCCATCGCGCCCATGCTGCGCCACAGGAAGTACAGGCCCGCACCGAAGAGGGCCGCCGCAATCAGGAAACCCAGTACAAAGCCCGTGGCGGCGGAACCCAGCGCGACGGGGAGGGCGGCGAGGCCCAGCAGCATGCCCAGTTTTTCCTCGGCGTGCTTGTGATGGCCGTGGGCATAACCTTCCTTGATGCCCAGAATCAGGCACAGGGGGATATGAATCGCGCCGAAAAGGATGGCAAGGTAGAGCAGCGCGTCCGTGTGGTGCGCCCGGTGGAAAAGGGAGTAGTCACCTACCATATCCTCCACCAGCGCCCCGAATATCTCCCAATAAATGATACCGAAGACCACCGAAGAGACGCCCATCCAGGTGAAAATGGTCATGCCGTCGCGTACGGGCTTGATGTGGCCCCATTTGGCCTTGCCCCAGAGGCCGATAGCCACCAGGATAGCGCCGTAGCCCGCATCGCCCAGAACGAAGCCGTAAAACAGAATAAAGGAAACCGCAACGAGCCACGTCGGGTCGAAACCGCCATAGGTAGCAGGCTTCATCAGCTTCATGATGAGCTCGAAGGGCTGGATTAAAGGATGGTTTTTCAATTTCGTGGGAACGCGCTTGTGTTCAATGTCGTGGTGATCCATATGACCCACCACGGCCTTGTCGCCGAACTTTTCCTTAATCGACGCCACCAGCTTGCCATAGGACTCGCTGGGGACCCAGCCCTGAATGACGCCCACCATCTCGCTCTGGGCGAAAGAATCCACCACGCGCAGTTGGGCGATACGATCGGAGACCATCTTCTGGAGGGCAACCAGCTTGGCGCCTTCCTGGGCCGTAAACGCCTGCAGTTCCGACAGAACGGCATCGAGATCCGCCTGCATTTCGGCAATGCGGGATCCGATCTTGCGCATCACCTCATCCACCGAAGCGCCGCGCGCCTCTTGATCCGGGCTCGTCAGCACCTTGATGCCGCGCGCCGCCAGGAAATCACCCAACGCCTCGCCCTTGTCGGCGGGGTGGGTGACGATCAGGCAGAGTTTGTTCCGGTCCAGCTTCTGGCTCACCGCGCCGCAGGAGGCGCTCACGGCGTTGACAATGTCCCGTTTGAGGGCGTCCAGCGATTCCGCGTCGTAGCCCTCCAGGATGATGGCCCGGGCCGTTTCGCCCAATATGGCGCCATTCGTAATAAGCAGGGGGGTGATGGACTCGACCAGACGGCCGTAATTCTTGATCACCGTCATGTCGTCTTGAATATTGAGCTTGCGCCGGTGAAGGGTCCGGAGATTCCGGTGCCAGGCCCGGGCGGACTTCAGTCGGTCGGGGATGGCGCTTTCGCGCAGCCCGGCCGCGGCCGAGGCGACGGCATCCTGCGCAGGGCTGCCGGAAAGCAGCGGGGCGGCCTCTTTCAGGAGCGTCTCAAGCGCCTCCAGCTCGGAAAGTTCCCGCTTCTCCGCTTCCGGAAGGTGCACGCGGTGCAGAAATCCGGGGTGGTTCTCCAGCGCGAGGGAAACTTCTTCCACATGGAGCACGCCCTGCTCCTGGAGCGCCGGCACCATGGCGGGCAGCTCGGAGCGAAGACACACAATCTCAACCCGATCCATTGGGGAAATCATAATTCAGGCCTCTTCCTATAAGTCTACGTTGGGAAGGATGCGCGCCAGCAATTCCGCGCGAACCTGAGGGGTTCGGCCGGCGGACTCGCTGCGAATTGCTTCAACTTTCTCGGCGGTCGCCTTCTGGATGGCTATCCGCACCTCCTCCCGCGCCTGCGCCGCGTCGCGGCGGAGCACCGCGATATCGGCCTCCAGCTTCACGTTGGTTTCCTGAAGGGTGGTCGCGCCGTCCAGGTGCGCCGTATCGATAATCTGGCGCGCCTCTTCCCGGGCGCGTTCCAGATCCGCCATCAGGGACTTTTCATGCTGTGCAACGGATTCAAGCAGGGATACGGATGCCATAGCTCGTAAGAAAGCTCCGATAGTCTTGTGTATCGCACAGGGGCTGCAAAAAGCGACAGACGAAGAAATTCGCTGCTGCGGATCCCAAAAAAAGCCTACCTGTGCCCGCACGGGGTGTCTACGATCAAAACAGATGCAATCATGCCAAAAATCGCCGGGCCCAGTCAAGCTTTGCACCCCCAAAAATTGTATCGCGCGCCCCGGGCGGGAAATCGCCCGTCGCGGAGCACCCACGTGCGGCGTGGCGTCTATGCGCCGTTCCACGCTAGCACACGATCTCAGCGGCATGGGAGCAAAGGAGAGGGGGGAAGTACTAGCAGAACAGTGCAAGGCGACGCGTTCAAGGTCCTGTTTTTGCGGGTGAAACCGGAGTCGCGGCCATCGGTGGCGTGCGCCCCCGGAGCCGTCGCCCGCCCGCGAGGGAAATTCGTGGCGGCGGGGGCGAATCCGGCCGATTGCGGCTCAGCATGCTGAACGAAAATTCGCGCCGAAGAACAAGGAAATTTGAAGTCCCTGGGTTGATTCCGCCCCCGGCGAAGGTGTATAAATACGCCGTTCTGCGCCGCCGAACCATCGGGAAAATGAGTAGGCGCCACGGTGCAGATGGCGGGAGCGCGTTTGAGTCTAGCGGATATCGACCAAGATAACCGCGCGAGTTGGTAACGACTGGTAGTTGAGAATTAAGGGATCCCTGTTTCGTTTCGGGCGGCGTTTCTGCGCCGACCTCCCGCGAGTGGGCTTCTTTTTTTATTTCGCGCCCGTCCTCCTCCCCATACCGGAGGACAGAAACAAACACTGGAACGTAATTTATTCCGGACGCATAACCAGACTTATTTTTGGTTCTTAACCAACCACGAGCCCAGGATGGACGGAGTTGACCACGGGTGTAGCGCCGTCCTTCAGGCCCACGGTAGAAAAGGAATGTTTTCGTGGCTCAAGTTTTTCATCGCAGCGCCAATGTGCTTGCCCGAGCCAGTATTGTTGGCGGTGTACTGGGGGCGGTTGTCATAACGCTTCTCGCCTCCGCACTGTACCGGTCTCCCGTCGTCACGCAGGTGAACATAAACAAGGAGCAGCCCATTCCCTTCAGTCACCAGCGACACGTGGGCGCCAACGGCATTGATTGCCGTTACTGCCACACGACGGTGGAGAAGAGCGGCGTGGCCAACGTGCCCCCCACGGAAACCTGCATGACCTGTCACTCGCAGGTGCTCGCGGATGCGCCCATGCTCCAGCCGGTTCATGAAAGCTGGAAGACCGGCAAGCCTCTGGAGTGGACGCGCGTCTATGACCTTCCCGATTTCGTCTACTTCGACCACTCTATTCACGTGGCCAAGGGCATGGGGTGCACAACCTGCCACGGTGATATCCAGGAGCAGCGGTTGACCCGCAAGGTGAAGACGCTCCACATGTCGTGGTGCCTTGAGTGCCACCGGGCGCCGGAGAAGTTTATCCGCCCGAAAGACAAGGTCTTCGACGTCGACTGGGCCGCGCCCCACGATCAGCTCGAAGCGGGCAAAGCCCTGGTGGAAGAGTACAAGATCAACGTCGAACAGCTCAGCAACTGTTCCATCTGTCACCGTTAATTATGGGAAACATCATGAGCCCAAAGCACTTAAACGCTACTTTGAGCGGCCGGGAGGCCAACGCTTCCACGCCGGGACACAGCGCTCCGGCCTACTGGCGGCATGCTGCCGAATTCAACGGTGCTATCGCCCTGGATTCCGAAAAGCACCGTGAGTTCCCGTCTGAAGACGCCGGCACCCTCGATGCCACCGGTCGCCGCAATTTCATGAAGGTCATGGGTGCGTCCATGATGATGGCCGGCCTCACAAGCTGCGCGCGCCAGCCGGAAGAAAAGATCGTCCCCTACGTCAAGCCGCCGGAAGACGCGGTGGCGGGTCAATTCGGGTACTATGCGACCGCCGTGCCCGAGGCGGGTTTTGCCCTGGGCGCCGTGGCCACGAGCTACGAAGGCCGCCCCACGAAAATTGAAGGGTTGGTCGGGCACCCGGCTTCGCTGGGTTCCTCCAGCATCTACGCCCAGGCCTCCATTCTGGATTTGTACTCCCCCGATCGCCTGGAGAGCATTGCTCACGTCGGCACCATGGCCACGTGGAACCAGTTCGTCGCGGAAATCGGCAAGGCCATGCAGGGCGTGGACGCCGTTCAGGGCGCCAGTCTGGCCATCCTGACGGAGACAATCACGTCGCCCACCATCGCCAAGCAGATGGAGAAGCTGCTGGCCATCTATCCGAGCGCCCAGTGGTTCCAGCACGATCCCATGGGCGGCAACAACGCCCGGGTCGGCGCCTTCGACGCCTTCGGCGAGTTTGTCACACCGGTGATCAACTTCAAGAAAGCCAAAGTCGTGCTCTCCCTGGACGCCAATTTCCTGGAAGAGGGGCCGGCGCACGTTCGTTATTCCCGCGACTTCTCCATCACCCGCGCGGCCTCCGCGACGGCCGATGCCCCGGATTATGAAGCCCGTGAAGGCTTCGCCCACGACGAAATGAGTCGTCTCTACGTGGCCGAATGTACGCCGACCCTGACGGGCTCCGCGGCCGACCACGCCATCCGCCTGCGCTACCCCCATGTGGAAACCCTGGCCCGCGCAATCGCCCAGAACCTGGGGGTTGCCGGTGTCGTCGCCAATGGTGACAATGTCGCGGCCCTCCCCGCCGAGTGGCTTGCCGCCGTGCTCGAAGATCTCGCCGCCCACAAAGGCGGCGCGGTGGTCGTTGCGGGCGACGCCCAGCCTCCCGTGGTTCACTCGCTGGCCCACGCCATCAACGCCGCCCTGGGCGCCGTTGAATCCGGCCTGGTGACCTATATCGCCTCCCCCGAGGCGCGCCCGGTCGACCAGCGCCAGTCCGTGGCCAAGCTTGTGGAGTCCCTGAACGCCGGCGGCATTGCGCTGTTGGTCATTCTGGGCGGCAACCCGATCTACAGCACCCCGGCGGATCTGAAGTTTGGCGAGGCCTTGGAAAAGGCGACCCTTCGCGTCCATCTTGCCTCCCAGCAGAACGAAACATCCGACCACTGCCACTGGGTCGTCCCCGAGTCCCACTACCTTGAAGCCTGGGGCGATCTCCGGGCCTTCGACGGCACCATGTCCGTGGTCCAGCCCCTGATTCGCCCGCTGTACAACAGCAAGAGCGCGGTGGAGATACTTTCGCTCCTGCTGGGCGATGAAGCATCCACGGACTATGACCTCGTCCACGGCGCATGGATCAACGCCAACGGCGTGGATTCGGAAACCGCCTGGAAGGCCGCGCTGGCCAAGGGCCTCGTGGAAGGTTCCGCCTACGCGCCCAAAGCCGTCACCCACAAACTCGCCTTCGGCGAAGAAGCCGCCATTCCCGCCCAGAAGGGGCTGGATCTCGTGTTCCGCCTCGATGCCCGCGCGGGCGACGGCCGCCACGCGAACAACGGCTGGCTTCAGGAGCTTCCGAAACCCCTCACCAATCTGACCTGGGACAACGCCGTCCACCTGCACCCGAAAACGGCCTCCAAGCTGAAACTGAAGCAGGAAGATGTGGTTCTCATCCAGTATGAAGGCCTGAGCACGGAAGTGCGCGCGGCCGTCACCCTGCTCTACGGCCAGCCCGAAGATGTGGCCACGGTGCACCTGGGTTATGGCCGCCAGACCGTCGGCGCCATCGGCAAGGATCGCGGCTTCAACGCCTACGCGCTCCAGACCGCCGCGTCGCCCTGGTTCGTGACCGGCGCCAGCCTGAACGCCACGGGCCGCACCTACGTGCTGGCGCGCACCGAAGAGCACAACAACATCGAGCAGAGCCACATCGAGCAGGCGCAGAAGGCGGAAGACCGTCACCTGATCCGCGCCACCACGCTTGAAGCGTTCAAGCACGATCCCGAGTTCGCCAAGAAGCTGGGCCACGAAGCGCCCGGCCGCGAAATCACGCTGTACAATCCCGATGAAAAGGATTGGGCGGGGTATGCCTGGGGCATGACGATCGACCTGAACCGCTGCAACGGTTGCGCGGTCTGCACCATCGCCTGCCAGGCCGAGAACAATATCCCCATCGTCGGCAAGAAGGAAGTGAGCAACGGCCGCGAGATGCACTGGATCCGCGTCGACCGCTACTTCAAAGGCGACGTCGCCAGCCCGGCCGTGGAAGTGGTGCACCAGCCCATTCCCTGCATGCAGTGCGAAAACGCGCCCTGCGAGCCGGTCTGCCCCGTGGGCGCGACCCAGCACAGCAAGGAAGGCCTGAACGACATGGCCTACAACCGCTGCGTGGGCACCCGTTACTGCGCGAACAACTGCCCCTACAAGGTGCGCCGCTTCAACTTCTTCCACTATCAGATCCGCGAAGGCCAGGACGCGCCCCAGCTCAAGATGATGCGCAACCCCAACGTGACCGTCCGCAGCCGCGGCGTCATGGAAAAGTGCACCTTCTGCGTGCAGCGCATCAACAAGGCGCGTATCGAAGCCAAGCGCGAAGGCCGCCAGATCAAAGACGGCGAATTCCAGACCGCGTGCCAGTCCGCGTGCCCCTCGCAGGCCATCGACTTCGGCAACATCAATGATCCCCAGAGCCGTGTGTCGCTGCGCAAGCAGAATCCCCGTGACTACGGCCTGCTCGCCGATATCGGGACGCGCCCCCGCACCACCTATCTGGCGCAACTGAAAAACGTACACCCCAATCTGGCAAAACCAGAAGCCCATACCGCGGAGCACTAATCAGAATCATGAGTGTTGAAGCAAAGCACATACCGCCCGCCCTCCAGGTGGTTGCGCCGCTGGCGCAGCCGGGCCACACCTTTGAATCCATATCGGCCGCCATTTCCGATGTGATTCTTGAGAAGCCCATGCCCAAGCCGTGGTACGGCGTTATTACGCTGGGTCTGGCGCTCCTCAGTATCCTCGGCGCAAGCACCGCCTACCTCTTCTGGGAGGGCTTGGGCCTCTGGGGCATCAACAACCCGGTAGGCTGGGGTTTCGCCATCGTGAACCTCGTCTGGTGGATCGGTATCGGCCACGCCGGAACCCTCATCTCCGCCATCCTGCTCCTCTTTAATCAGGACTGGCGAACCGCCATCAACCGCTTCGCGGAAGCCATGACCCTTTTCGCCGTTATGTGCGCGGGCATCTTCCCCCTGATTCACGTGGGCCGGCCCTGGGCCATTTTCTTCATCTTCCCCCTGCCCAACACCATGGCGCTGTGGCCCCAGTTCCGCAGCCCCCTGCTGTGGGACGTGTTCGCCATCTCCACCTACTTCACCGTGTCCCTTCTCTTCTGGTTCACGGGCCTCATCCCCGATCTGGCCACCCTGCGCGATCGCAGCAAGCCCGGCCTCGGCCGCATGATCTACGGCCTCTTCGCCCTGGGCTGGCGCGGCTCCGCCCGGCACTGGTTCCGCTATGAGGCGGCCTACCTCCTCCTCGGCGGCATGTCCGCCCCGCTGGTGGTCTCGGTGCACACCATCGTATCCTTCGACTTCGCCGTGTCCGTGATTCCGGGCTGGCACACCACCATCTTCCCGCCCTACTTCGTGGCCGGCGCCATCTATTCCGGCTTCGCCATGGTGCTTACCATCATGATTCCGGTCCGCATCTGGTTCGGCATGACGGATTTCATCACCACGCGCCACCTGGACAACATGGCCAAGGTCATGCTGGCCACCGGCCTGGTGGTGTTCTACGGCTACTGCTGCGAAGCCTTCTTCGCCTGGTACTCCGGCAGCGACTACGAACGCTTCATGATGTACAACCGCGCCTTCGGTCCCTACTGGTGGGCCTACACCGCGCTGCTCTTCTGCAACGCGCTCACCCCCCAGTTCCTGTGGTTCAAGTGGGTCCGCACCAACCCGGCACCGCTCTTTGTCGTGACGATCATCGTGAACATCGGCATGTGGCTCGAACGCTACGTTATCGTCGTCACCAGCCTTACGCGCGACTACCTGCCTGCGGCCTGGGGCGAGTACGCCGGCACGGTATTCGACTGGGCCGCTTATGTGGGCTCCATCGGGCTCTTCCTCTTCATGCTGAGCCTCTTTGTGAAGTTCCTGCCCATGATCACCATCTTCGAATTGCGCGTGCAGCAGCACCAGCTTGACAAGGGCGAGATTCGATAGACGCCCTCCACGATACCGATTCTTCCACGTATAAAATTTAGGACGAACATACGATATGTCAGCACACGGACACGAAAACAACGCGCCGGAAGTCTACGGCCTGATCGCGGAATTTGACGATCCCGATACGTTGTTGAAGGCGACGACCAAGGCCCATGAAGCGGGATACCGCACCATGGACGCCTATTCTCCCTACCCCATCCACGGCCTGGCCGAGGCCATGGGCGTGCGGAAGACCGCCGTCTCCTTCTTCACCCTTTGCGGCGGACTCACCGGCACCTGCACCGGCTTCGGCATGCAGTACATCGCCTCGGTGCTCCACTACCCCTACAGCATCGGCGGCAAGCCCGACCTGAGCTGGCCGTCCTTCATGCCCATTACTTTCGAGCTGACCATTCTGTTCGCGGGCTTCTCGGCCCTGGGCAGCATGCTGCTGCTCAACGGCCTGCCGCGCCCCCATCACCCGATCTTTAATGCGAAGCGTTTCGAGCGCGCATCGAGCGACGGATTCTTCCTTTGCATCGAGCGGGCCGACGCCCAGTACGACGCTGTCCAGACCAAGACCTTCCTTCAGGGCCTCGGCCCCGTGGAAGTGTCGGAAGTCATGGAATAATAACCCTGAACCACGGCAACCGGATAGGCCGGTTGCGGACACATAAGTTGGAACTGATGAAACCATCCAAGAACATCACGGCGCCCCGCTTCTGGGTTCCAGGCAAAGCCATGCTGGCTCTGGCCGCGGTTTACAGCTTTGCCCTGCTGGGCTGCCACCCGGACATGTGGAACCAGCCCAAGTTCACCGCGCTGCAGAAGAACGATTTCTTCGCCGACAACGCCGCCGACCGGATGCCCGTGGAAAACACGGTGCCCTATGAAGGCAAGCTCCGCAAGTGGAACGCCCCCGTGTTCGCGGCCCTCACCGGCCAGGAGCACGTGCCCGGCGTGCTGGACGAAGCCTTCTGGACCGGCAAGGAAGGCGGCGTCCTCAAGGCGGACAACTACTTCAAAGTTGACCTGGAGCTGCTCAAGCGTGGCCGGGAGCGTTACGACGCCATCTGCACCCCCTGTCACGGCGAAGGCGGCTACGGCAACGGCGTCGTCACCCAGCGCGGCTTCCCGGCGGCGGCCTCCTACCACATTGATCGCCTGCGCGAAGTGGAAGACGGCTACATCGTCGACGTGATCAAGAACGGTTTTGGCCGCATGTACAGCTATAATGCGCGCGTATCCGCGGAAGATCGCTGGGCCATCGTTGCCTACATCCGGGCCCTGCAATACAGCCAGAACGTGCCCAAGGGCAGTCTGGAGCAGGCGGATCAACTGGAATTGGAAAAGGCACTGCAACCCCAGCCGGAAGCAGTAGAACACCACACGGCGGAATCCAATGCTCACTGACGCACAACTCGCTAAAATCAAGACCATCCAGGGGAAGGCCCTCGTGGTCGCCGCGGGAGGTTTCGCGGTCACGCTCCTCCTCGGCCTCTTCTCGGGCGCCGTCTTCCAGGGCTTGCTCATCGGCTATCTGCTCGTCTTCGGCCTGGGCATCAGCGGCCTCGGGCTCGTCATGCTGCACCACCTCTGCGGCGGCAGTTGGAGCTTTGTCGCCCAGCGCATCGCCGAGGCCTGCTCGCGGACCCTGTGGTTCCTGTTCTTCATCGGCATGCCCATCCTGTTCGGCGGGGCGAAGTTCTCCACCATTTTCCCCTGGGCGAACGAGGCCTTCCTGGCGCTGCCGGAAAATGAATACATCGCCCACATGTCGCACCTGAAGCACGGCTTCCTGAACTTCAACATGTTCGTGCTCTGCTACTTCATTTACTTCGGTCTCTGGCTGACCCTGGCGACGCTTTACAACAAGTGGTCCCTGGATCTTGATCGCACGGGCGACCCCGGATTGATCAAGAAGCAGAAGGTCGTCGCCGGCTTCGGATGCGTGATCTACGTGGTCTCCATGACCTTTGCCGCCACGCACTGGGGCATGTCCACCGACCCGACCTTTTTCTCCACCATATACGGTGCGTGGATGATCGCCGGGTACGCCCTGAGCATGATGTGCTTCTGCGTCATCATGCTGACCTTCCTGTCCAACGAAGGCCCCCTGAGCCACAAGATCAGCTCGAAGATCTACCACCACTTCGGCAACTTCATGCTCGGCTTCACCATCTTCTGGTCCTACCTGTCGTTCTCGCCCTTCCTCATCATCTGGAACGGCAACCTGCCCGAAGAAATTCGCTGGTACATCGACCGTTCCGGCGGCGGACTTACCGCCATGACGGTTTTCCTGATCGCCTTCGTGTGGTTCACCCCCATGTGGCGGCTCCTCATGCGCCAGAACAAGACCAACCCGGTGACGCTGCGCAGAATCGCAATCTACGTGCTGGCCACCCGCTTCGTGGACATGTACTGGAACATCGCGCCGTCCTTCGAGAACAATCACAGCACCTTGAATGTCTTCACCATCATTTGCTCCCTGGGCGCGGTTGCCGGTATCGGCGGCCTCTGGCTCTGGGTGTTCTTCAACGAACTTAAGAAGCGCCCCATCCTGCCCCAGCAGGATCCGCGCGAAGAACTGATGTTCCTCAAAGATAAGGCCCACAGCCATGCATAATGCCGCGCCCCAGAATAACGAAGCGAGTATCAAAGAAGGCTATGAAGTCACCGATATGCACGCCCGCATTATCGTGACGGCATTCATCGCCCTCATGATCCTCATGTTCGGAGCTTGCGTTGTGATCGTCATGGTCATCCGCGGCTTTAACCAGTCCCGGCAGCCCCTGGATACCACCCCCGCGTCGAATCTGGCCACGCCCGGCGTGCAGGTTCCCGCGGAGCCCCACCTCCAGGGCGACCCCGTCGCGGACCGCATAAAGATCGACGAGCAGAACCAGCATCAGGTAGCGTCCTATGGCGTACTCAGCGCCGAGCCAGGCATGGAGCGGGTTCACATTCCCGTTGATCGCGCCATGGCGCTGGTGGCCGAGGGCAAAGTGCCCTACCGCCAGACCCCGCAGGTTGCTGCGGAGGCTCCGGCCGCCCCGGCCGCGCCCGCGCAGCCATGAGCGCCCCCGCCGGACATAGTGGGCCAGCCGCCTTGCGGCGCGTGGCCATGCGGAGCCTGATGGCCCTCGCCATCGCCCTGGGAACCGGTGCGGGCGCGTCGGCCCAGGAAGCCGCAAAGGGGGAAGTAAAGGATTACGAACTCGATCCCATCGGATTTCGGGGGCCCAACCCCGCAGGCCGCTTCGAGGACATCAAGATACAGCAGAACCTCGGAATGCAGGTCCCCATGGACCTCATGTTCCGCGACGAGAAGGATCAGCCAGTCCGACTGGGCGATCTCTTCGGCGGCGAGCCCGTGGTACTGTCGCTGGTTTACTACGGTTGCCCGATGCTGTGCACGCTAGTGCTCAACGGAATGGTATCCGGCATAGACGGTCAGCCCGAGGATTTTCAGCTCGGAAGAGACTACAAGGTCATTACGGTAAGCATCGACCCCAACGAGCGGGGCGACCTGGCGACGGAGAAGAAGACGAACTATCTCGATATGCTCCAGCAGGAGAATGCGCCGGAACACTGGCGCTTCCTCACCGGCGACAAAGAGCAGATCGAAACGCTGGCGGAGACCGTGGGCTTCCGCTATTACTACGACGAGACGACGAAACAATACGCCCACGATAGCGGCATCATGATCCTGACCCCGAAGGGGAAAGTTTCCAGCTACTATCTCGGCATCGAATATATCCCGCAGAATCTGCGGACCGCCCTGGAAATCGCCGGCGTGGAGACCATCGGACAGTACCTGAAGCAGCCCTCGCTGCTCTGCTACTACTACGACCCCACCCATGGTACCTACGGGCTCATGATCATGAGCGCCGTGCGCCTCGGAGGAATGGCCACCGTCGCCGCCCTCGTGGCCTTCTGGGTGGTGAACTATGTTCGCGCGGGCCGTGCCCGGAAACTCAGCATGGGATTAGATGCCCAGACGCCGACCCCCGCGGGGTTGTCTGGTAGCGTATAAAGTGTCAGAAACCCAAAAACCGTTAGGGTGATAACAGGTTAGCCATGAATTTTTCCATAATACCAGAGCAAGCATCGACCTTCGCTCCCAATGTAGACCTCTTGTTCTACTCGCTGGCCGCCTTCGTGAGTATTTTCACCGTGGGTGTCACGGCCGTACTGATCCTCCTGGGCATCAAGTTCAAGGCTGAACCGGGTCGCAAGTCGGAGCACGTGGAGAACATGAAGCTGGAGCTCCTCTGGAGCGCCATCCCCGCCGTGCTCGCCCTCGTGATCTTCGCCTGGGGCGCCATCCTCTATTTCGACTATCGAAACATTCCCGAGAACACCCTCGACATCAACGTCATGGGCAAGCAGTGGATGTGGAAAATCCAGCACTCCAACGGGCGTCGCGAGGTCAACGAACTCCACGTTCCGGTCGGCAAGCCGGTGAAGATCACCATGACTTCCCAGGACGTGCTTCACGACTTCTACATCCCCGCATTCCGCGTGAAGCAGGACGCCCTCCCCGCGAAGTACACGGATATGTGGTTTGAAGCCACCAAGATCGGCACCTTCCCCATCTTCTGCGCCGAGTACTGCGGCACCGAGCACTCCCTCATGGGCGGAACCGTCACGGTCATGTCGCAGGATGATTACCAGGAATGGCTCCAGGGCGGCCCGCCGGTTACCCCGGTTCAGGCCGGGGAAACGCTGTTCCAGCAGATGGGCTGCATTACCTGCCACGACGCCGGCGCAGCCAGCCGGGGCCCGCTCCTGACCAACGTCTACGGACACGAGGTCAAGCTCCGCGGCGGAGAAACTCAGATCGCCGACGAAGAGTACCTGCGTGAATCCATTATGTCCCCGTCGAAGAAGGTTGTGGACGGCTTCGCGCCCCTCATGCCGAGCTTCCCGAACCTGAACGACGAAGACATTCTTAACCTTATTGCGTATATCAAGTCCCTAAGCGACGAACAACAGTAACGGAATGGCCAACATGGAACACATCGTGGTTGATGGCGCGGAAATCCCCCCACGGGATCATTCGCGCCCGGAAATAAACTACCTTAACTGGAAGCAGACCGTCGCTTCATGGCTCCTCTCCGTGGACCACAAGCGCATCGGTATCATGTATCTGATTTCCATCAGTATCTTCTTCCTGGTCGGCGGCGCCTTTGCGACCATTTTCCGCATCGAGCTCCTCACACCGGAAGGGGATTTTCTCCAGGCCGACACCTACAACAAGTTCTTCACGCTCCATGGGGTGGTGATGATCTTCTTCTTCCTGATTCCGTCCATTCCGGCGGTGTTGGGCAACTTCTTGATTCCGCTTCAGATAGGCGCGAAAGACGTGGCCTTTCCGAAGCTGAACCTGGCAAGCTGGTACATCTTCATGTGCGGCGGAACACTGGGCGTGATCATCATCGTGCTCGGCGGTCTGGACACGGGCTGGACCTTCTACACCCCCCTCAGTACGTCCTACGCGAACACCCATGTGTTCCTCGCGGCCATGCTGGTTTTCATCACCGGTTTCTCCTCGATTCTCACCGGTCTGAACTTCATCGTGACCATTCACAAGATGCGCGCGCCCGGACTCACCTGGTTCCGTCTGCCCCTTTTCATCTGGGCCCACTACGCGACCAGCGTGATTCAGATTCTCGGCACGCCGGTCCTCGCCATCACCGTCTTCCTGGCGGGCGTCGAGCGCATCTGGGGCGTCGGTATCTTCGATCCGGCCCTCGGCGGCGACCCGGTGCTCTTCCAGCACATGTTCTGGTTCTACTCCCATCCGGCCGTGTATATCATGATCCTCCCCGGCATGGGCGTCATCAGCGAAATCATCGCCTGCTTCTCCCGCAACCGCGTGTTTGGCTATGAGTTCATCGCCTTCTCCAGCGTGGCCATCGCCATCATCGGTTTCCTCGTCTGGGGTCACCACATGTACGTCAGCGGCCAGGCCATGTACTCCAACCTGGTCTTCTCCCTTCTGACCATGCTGGTCGCCGTGCCGTCGGCCATCAAGATCTTCAACTGGACGGCGACCCTCTACAAGGGCAACGTCGTCTGGGCGACCCCCATGATCTACGCCATCGGCTTCATCGGCCTCTTCGCCATCGGCGGCGGCACCGGACTCTTCCTCGGCTCCACCGGCATGGACGTGCCCCTGCACGACACCTACTTCGTGGTTGCCCACTTCCACTACGTGATGGTGGGCGGCATGACCATGGCCTACCTGTCCGGCCTGCACTTCTACTGGCCGAAGATTACCGGCAAGATGTATCCCCAGACCATTGCGAGCCTCTGCGCGATCCTGGTCTTCGTCGGTTTCAACTGCACCTTCTTCCCCCAGTTCCTGGTCGGCTGGCTGGGCATGCCCCGTCGCTACCACTCCTACCACCCGGACTTCCAAGTGCTCAACGTACTCTCGACCGCCGGCGCCAGCGTCCTCGGCCTCGGCTTCGTAATTCCTGTATTCTATTTCGGCTGGTCCCTGCTCTACGGCAAGGACGCCGGAAGCAATCCCTGGGGCGCCCGCGGATTGGAGTGGGAGGTATGCACCTCGCCGCCGGATGCCCATAACTTTCATGAAACGCCGGTCGTAACCAAGGGCGCCTACGCCTACACCGGGGAGGAAACGCTCAGTGTCTAGTGCACACGCGAACGCCGAACACAATCCGTATTTGGCGCACCATTTTGAGACCATCGAGCAGCAGGAAGAATCCTGCACGCTGGGCATGTGGCTCTTCCTGGCCCAGGAAGTCATGTTCTTCGGCGGGCTCTTCATGGCCTACTCCGTCTATCGGTACATGTACTTCGACGCCTTCGTGAATGGAAGCGCCCAGTTGAGCTGGGGTATCGGCGCGATCAATACCATCATCCTGCTCCTGAGCAGTTTCACCATGGCCATGGGCGTGTACTATTGCCAGGTGGGCAACAGCAAGTGGCTCTTCCGGTGCCTCGGCGCCACCATGGTGCTCGGTCTCGCCTTCGTGGCCATCAAGCTCCAGTTTGAGTGGGGTCCCAAGATCGCGTACGGGGTCTTCCCGGGCTCGCTCTGGCATCCCGATCCTCATCACTACCCGACCTTGGCTTCCTTCCCGGAACAGGGCCACTCGGAGTTGTTCTTCTTCCTCTATTACGTCATGACCGGAATGCACGCCTTCCACATGATCATCGGCTTCGGCATCCTCGCCGTACTCATGGTCATGGCGAAGATGAACAAGTTCGGTCCCAAGCGCTACATGCCGATCCTCTTCTTCGGCTTGTACTGGCACTTTGTCGATATCGTCTGGGTTTTCCTGTTCCCCATGTTCTATCTCGTCACCTGATCGCCGGCTTGAACCACCAAGGAAAGTATTAAGAGCATGTCCCAACACCACATCGTAACGCCGCGCACCTACTCGCAGGTCCTTATCGCCCTGATGGCCTTCATGTTCCTGACGATTGCCGCATACTACATGCACATCAATCCCCTCGCGAACCTGATCATCGCCCTCATGATCGCCTTCACGAAGGTGTCCCTGATCGTCATGTTCTTCATGCACGTGAAATACGGCACCAACCTGACGCGCATCTTCGCGAGTGCCGGCTTCCTGTGGCTGGTCATTTTCATTACTCTTCTTTTTGCGGACTACATGGGCCGTATCTACGGCACCTCGCCGTTTACGGCCAATCCCTACACGGGATGACCGGCCCCGCAATGTAGCGTAGAAATCCGAGGTCCGCTCCCCAGTCCGGGGGGCGGGCCTTTCTGTAATGCACCCGCATCAGCCCCACGGGCAGGAAAACACGCGGTTTATGGGACACCACCACCGCAACACCATGGCGGCCCTCGCCATGCTGGTCCTCGCGACGGCATGCCGTCCCGAGCCGGGTCCACCCATCCCCTGGCGAGACTCCCTGCCGCTCGCGCTCGAAGCCGCACGCCGTGAGGAGAAGCCCGTCTTTCTTTATGTCACAGCCGCCTGGTGCAACATCTGTCGGCGAGTAGAGCGGGACAGCTTCGGAGACCCCAATCTCGCATCTGCCCTGGAAAGCCTTGTTCCAGTGAAGGTCGATATCGACCAGTTCCCCTGGGTCGGCCAGCGCTACGACGTTGCGGCCGTGCCGGCATTCGTGATATTGGACCCGCGCGGGCGCGTCCTCAGCCGCACCTTCGGCTTTCACGACTCCGATGCCCTCCAGACCCTGACAGAGCGTGCGGTTTCCGAGGTTGCCCATCGTGAGTGAGTACCAGGACCGCAGTACACTGACGCGCCCGGGCCCCGGCGAGGTACACCTCTGGCACTTCGACCTGGATGCCCCGGCGGAGGACATGGACCGCTACCGTGCGCTGCTGAACCGGGAGGAACAGAAGCGTGCCGCACGCCTCATTCGCGAGATCCACCGCGAACGCTTCATCGTCGGCCGTGCGCGGCTGCGCTTATTGCTGGGGCGCTATCTTTCTCAGGCGCCCGAGTCCATTGAATTTACTTACTGCACCCAGGGGAAACCGGCCCTGGCCCCCTGCGCGGCGGCGACACCCTTCGCGTTCAATCTGTCGCACAGCGCCTCAAGGGCGCTCTGCGCCGTCGCGGGCTTCGACACCGTTGGGGTCGATCTTGAAGCCGTTAAGGAGTCCCGCGATCTACTGCCTATCGCCCGACGCTTTTTCTCGGAAGCCGAGCGGGCGCAATTAATGGCCCTCCCCGAAGCACAGCAATGTCCCGCCTTTTACCAGTGCTGGTCCAGCAAAGAGGCGCTCCTCAAAGCGTGGGGCACCGGGCTGGCCACGCCGCTGGACAAGTTCTCCGTGGTCGTGGCCCCGGGAAAGGCGGAGGTGATCCAGATCGATCTGCCCGAATGGGCCCGGACACCCTGGCGCCTCTATCCCCTCGAAGTGCCCACCGGTTTTGCCGCCGCGCTGGCCACGCCGGGGGTCGTGGAAGCCCTCCATATCCGGCAATGGACCGCCTGGTTCTGAGTTTGGCACGTAGGTCCCCGGATTCGGGACCGGAAATTTTTCGAATGGAACAGAATTCATGGTATACTCACTACGATGGGCAATGCGACTTGGGGGTGGGCGATTGAATTCGCGCCGCTGTTCCCGGGGCACAAAATATTGAGAGATTGGATCGAGGAATGAGTCATATACTCGTTGTTGACGACGAGCCCCAAGTCCGGGCCATGCTCACTGCCAAGTTGCAACAGAATGGCTATCTGGTCTCTGAAGCGGAAGAGGGAGAGGCCGCGCTACAAGTTACGCGATCCATCAAAGTGGATCTGATCATTCTGGACCTCCTCATGCCCGGAAAAGAGGGCCTGGAAACCCTCATGGCCTTTCGCAAGGAGAAAGATCCCCCCAAGATCATCGCGGTATCCGGAGGGTCCCGGACCATCGGCACCGATTTTCTGCCCGCAGCCCTCAAGCTGGGCGCAAGTCGCACCTTTCGCAAGCCATTCCGGTGCGAAGAGCTCCTGGACGCGATTCGGGAACTGCTTTAACCTCCAGTGGGATTTCCGCGCCGAGTCGGGGGACCCGGGAATCCACCCATCATTTTTTTCTCCCGCAGGAAACTTTTTGCCTGTTGCGGGGATAAACATACGATATGGCGAGACTATAACCCAGACACAGGCGTGGTGTAGGTGTTGCAAGTGCAACGCCCGTCGTACTTTAAGTGCGCGCAGGCTTGGTTCGATGTTGATCGGGCCCGCAATCGGGAAGTCTGCGGACTGTGGATGGCATGTCAAGGTCCGGATGTTTGGAACGTTCCGTTTCGGATCAAATGTGAGTTAAGTGTCCTACCCCCAACGGTTTTTATGAGGATGATACTTTCATGATTAAGCAGTTTTCCCCCAACATTCTCCGGACAAGCAGTGAAACACCCGTCACCCAACCCTGCGCTGGTCCGAGCCGCCGTGCCTTCCTGAAGGTGGGCGTCCTGGGTGGACTGGGGCTTACTCTGGGCGACTATTTCCAGCTTCAGGCCCAGGAAGCCGCGGCGGGTATCGTGCCCAAAGCCCAATCCGCCATCTTCATCTTCCTGTCGGGCGGCATGACCCATATCGATACTTTTGATCCCAAACCCTACGCCCCCATCGAATATCGGGGCGAGCTGGGATCGGTTCAAACGAATACCGGCGAGTACTTTGGCGGCCAGCTCCAGCGCCTGGCGCAGGTGGCGGACAAGATGACCGTCATTCGTTCCATGAGCCATGGCGAAGCGGCCCACGAGCGCGGCCAGCACAACATGCTCACGGGCTACCGCCCCAGCCCCGCCATCCAGTACCCCAGCTTTGGCTCCGTCATCTCCCACAAGCTGGGCTCCAGAAACAACATCCCCCCCTATGTCAGTATCCCCATGGCGGACATTCCCTACTACGGCACGGGTTACCTGAGCTCGGCCTATGGCGCCTTTTCCGTGGGCGGCGAACCGGCCACCAACGGCTTCAAAGTGCGCGACCTGAATCTGCCCGAGGGCGTGACCCCCGAGCGCATGGAAAAGCGCAAGAGCCTGCTGGCGTCCGTGGACAGCCACTTCAACGCCCTCGAAAAGAGCGACGCCCTGGAGGCCATGAACTCCTACTACCAGCGCGCCTACTCCCTCATCAGTTCCCAGGATGCCCGCGAGGCTTTCAATATCGATGCCGAACCGGCGGAGATCCGCGATGAATACGGTCGCCACGCTTTCGGCCAGCGCCTGTTGCTGGCCCGCCGTCTCGTCGAGGGCGGCGCGCGTTTCATCACCGTCAGCGACGGCGGATGGGACATGCACATCGGGATCAAGCGGGCCATGGAAGGTCAGTTCCCCTCCATCGACCAGGGACTTTCCACCCTTATTCGGGATCTTGATCGCCGCGGCCTGCTCCAGTCCACGATGGTCATTCTGGCCACGGAATTCGGCCGCACGGCCAAGTTGAACAAGGACGGCGGCCGCGATCACTGGCCAAAGGCCTTCAGCGTGGCCCTCGCCGGCGGCGGCATCAAGGGCGGCATTATCCACGGCGCCACCAATGCCCAGGGCACCGAGCCCACCGACAACATTGTGACGCCCAATGATCTCGGCGCCACCATATACACCCAGCTCGGCATCGATCCCAGCGAGCGCCTCATGAGCGCCGGCAACCGCCCCATCGATATTATCCGGGGCGGCAGCGTCATCCAGAATATCGTCTGAGGAAGTAACGGCCCGTGCCGATCGGAAGTACTGATATGCGCAAGCATCAATTCCATATCCTCGCGATTCTGGGCAGTATCCTGTTCAGTTTCGTGGCGGGCGCCATCGCGCCCAATCTCGTCACCATCATGCCGCGCGGTATTCCCCGCGGCGCGGAAACGGAGGTGACGCTCGTCGGCGACAGCCTGGCGGACGCCGTCGATATCCTGTTTCACGACACGGGTATCGAGATGGTGTCCATAACGCCCCAGGAAGATGGCAAAGCCGCCAAAGCCGTGCTGCGCGTCGCGCCCGATTGCCCCGTGGGTTCCCACGGAATCCGGGTCCGCACGAAAACCGGCGTGTCCATTCTCAAGGTGATCAGCGTCGGCGCCCTGAAGGAAATTCAGGAGGCCGAGCCGAACAACAAGCCGGAAGAGTCCGCCGATATCGCCATGGGCACCACCATCAATGGCGTGGTTACCTCGGAAGACGTGGATTACTTCGCCGTAACGCTCAACCCCGGTGATCGCATCGCCGTGGAAGTCGAGGCCCTCCGCCTCGGCGATACGTTGTTTGATCCCAAGCTGCGCCTCTTCGGACCCGAGGGCCACGAACGGGTATCGGCGGACGATACCCAGCTCTTCAAGCAGGATGCGGGTTTCGTCTATACCTCGACCGAGACCGGCAAACACCAGATCGTGGTGAGCGAAGCGGCCTACGGCGGCGGCGGCAATTTCTATTACCGGCTCCACATAGGCCAATTTCCCCGGCCCCTCGCCGTTTCCCCGCTGGGCGGCGCGCCCGGCTCCGAAGTGCAGCTTACCTGGCTGGGTGATTCGGGAACGGCGCCCCAGACCGTCAAAGTGCCTGAAAACACCCATGGCGTGATCCAGCTTGCCGCCATGACGGAGGCCGGCATCGCCCCCACCAGCCTGCCCTTCAGGGCGACCACCCTCCCGGGGGTGGTGGAAGTCGAGCCGAACAACGCCGTGGCCGAGGCCACCCCCGGCACAGCCGCCGGGGCTTTTGACGGCGTCATCGGCGCCGAAGGCGATGTGGACTTCTTCAAGTTCGACGGCAAGGCCGGTCAAGTGCTGGACGTACGCACCTGGGCGCGCGCCCTGGGCTCTCCCCTGGACAGTGTCCTCGTGGTACACAACCCCGACGGGGGCACCCTCGCCGCGGATGATGACGCGGCCGCCGTGGACAGCAAGGTGCGCGTTACCCTGCCCGCCGATGGCGCCTATCTGGTCTCCGTGCGCGATCACTTGAACCGTGGCGGCGACACCTTCTCCTATCGGATCGAAGCCACCGCCGTGGAGCCCGCGCTGACCTTGAGTCTCCTGGAAAATCGACCGGTCAGCTCCGTTGTCCCGAAAAACAACCACGCCTATCTCCTGGCCAACGTGTCCCGGCAGGACTTCGACGGCCCCATCAAGGTGGAGTTGCTCGGGCTGCCCGAGGGCGTCACCGCCAGCACGCCCGTCATTCCCGCGGGCCAATCGCTGCTCCCCATCATTCTACACGCCACCCCCGAAGCGGCGACCGCCGGTTCCCTCGTGGATGTGCGCGGAACGCTCCAGCAGGAGGGCAGTACCCTCAATGGCGGACTGGAGCAGGAAGTGCGCTTGATTCAGGGCAACAACGACACGACCTTCTTTGGTCGCATGGTGGACAAACTCGCCGTCGCGGTGAGCGAGCCCGCCCCCTTCAGCGTGGAGCTGGTTCCGCCGCCGGTCCCCACCGTTATCAACACCTACCGCATGCTCACGGTCAAGGCCACGCGGGCCGAGGGATTCAATGGTCCCATCGACCTGCGCTTCCCCTGGCTGCCCGGCGGCATGGGCGGCGGCACCGCCCAGATTGCTCCGGACCAGACCGAGACCCAGATCCGGCTTGAAGTGCGCCCCGGCACGGCGATCCAGGTCCACGAACTCTTCGTGGCGGCCGTCGGTGGCGGATACGAGTTGTGCACGGCGCCCGCGCCCGTGGAAGTGCAGGACCCCTGGGTGAACTTCAACGTAGCCTCCGTGGAGACGGAAAAAGGCAAGCCCGTGGAGATGATTGTGACCGTCGAGCAGAAAGTGCCCTACGAGGGCACCTTCCAGGCGCAGATTCTTGGCCTGCCCAACGGCATCACGGTGGATCCGCTGCCCTTTACCAAAGACACGACCGAACTCAAGTTCACCATCAACGTTACCCCCGAAGCGCCCGTCGGAAAATTTGAAGGGCTTCTGGTGGATACCATCATCAACAACGGCGCGGGTGAAGTGATTCACCGCGGCGGGGCCGGAGCCCTGAAGGTCTATGAGCCACTGCCCGCCACACTCCAGGCCGCCGCACCGCCGCCACCCCCGCCCGTTGAAGGCGCACCGGCCGCCCCCGTGCGAAAGACGCGCTTCCCGGCCACGTGATCGGCGAAGCACGCGGTCATGAAATTCAGTACGGTAGTGAAAAATCAGACAGGAATCGAATGGATATGATGCGCAAGAATTGGATCCTCTGGTGCGGCGCGGCCTTCGCGATGCCCCTGGCGGCGGCGGCCCAGCAGTTGGCGGTGTATCCCAGCCAGGTTTCGCTGGACAACGCCCACGATTTCGAGCGACTTGTTGCCGTGGTGACACGGCCCGACGGCGTGACTCTGGACGTGACCCCCCAGATTCAGGTCACCTTCGGCGCGGAGAATATCGCGGCCTGGGGTGAAAACCTCAAGCTGCGGGCCCTCGGCGATGGCGAGACGACCATCACCGTGACCCACGGTGACCAGAGCGTGCAGGTGCCGGTAAAGGTCAAGAATGCCGCGCTTGTTCCCGCGACCACCTTCGGAAACGATGTCATGCCGGCGCTCATGCGCGCCGGCTGCAACTCCGGCGGCTGCCACGGCAGCGCCTCCGGCAAGAACGGATTCCGCCTGAGCCTTTTCGGCTTCGATCCCCAATACGATTACATCAGCCTGACCCGCGCCCAGAGCAGCCGCCGTATCAACGCCGCGCTGCCTGAAGAAAGCCTCATGCTCCTCAAGCCCATGGGCGCGGTGGATCATGAAGGCGGCACGGCCATCAAGCCGGGCGACGGCCTTTACGAGCCCATGCTCCAGTGGATCAAAGAAGGCACTCTGCCCGATCCCCAGGAACTGCCAAAGCTGGCCAACATCCAAATCTACCCCAGTGAGGCCGTGCTCGAAGGCGCCGGATCCAATCAGCGCTTCGTGGTCATGGCCGACTACAACGACGGCTCCACCCGCGACGTCACGGATTCCGCCGTCATCAGCTCCAGCGACGAACTCACCCTCGCGGTGAATCCCGCCGGTCTCTCCACGGCCGGAAACAAGGGCGAGGTCTACGTCATGGCGCGCTACGGCACCTTCGCCGTCGTGTCCAAGGCCATCGTGGTCGATCAGGGCGCCACGGTGAACTGGCCCGACGTGGCCGAGCACAACTACGTGGACACCTTCGTCTTTGATAAGCTCAAGAAGCTCCGCATTCCCCCGGCGGAACTTTGCAGCGATGAAGTCTTTGTGCGTCGGGCCTATGTCGATATCCTCGGTACGATTCCCACGCTGGACGAGACCCAGGCGTTCCTCGCCGATGCCGACCCCGCGAAACGGGCAAAGTTGATCGATACCCTGCTGGAACGCCCTGAATTCTCAGAGCTCTGGGCCATGAAGTGGGCCGAAGTGTTGCGGGTAGCCGAGATCCCCAACGTGCTCGACCGGAAAGGCATGCACCGCTACAACGACTGGCTGCGCCAGGCCATCATGTCGAACACGCCAATGGACGAGCTCGTCCGCGAACTGCTCAGCGCCGAAGGCGGTAATTTCACCAATCCCGCCGCCAATTTCTACGTCATCGAGCAGGATCCCCTCGTAATCGCGGAAAACGTTTCCCAGGTCTTCCTGGGCATCCAGCTCAAGTGCGCCCAGTGCCATAACCACCCCTTCGAACGGTGGACCATGGACGACTACTATTCCTTCTCCGCCTTCTTCGCGCAGGTGGGCCGGAAGGCTTCCAGCGATCCCCGGGAATCCATCATCTTCAACCGGGGCGGCGGCGAAGTGCAGCACCTGAACACGAAGCAGAACATGGCGCCCAAGTTCCTCGGCGGCGCCGTGCCCGACATCGCCGGTCGCGACCGACGCGCCGTGCTGGCCGAGTGGATCACCTCGCCCGAGAATCCCTGGTTCGCCAAGAATCTCGCAAACCGCGTGTGGGCCCATTTCCTCGGCGCGGGCATCATCGATCCACCGGACGACGTGCGCGTGACCAACCCGCCGACGAACCCGAAGCTCCTGGAAGAGCTCGGCACAAAGATGATCGCCTACAAGTACGATCTCCGCCAGTTGGTGCGCGACATCTGCAACTCCTACACCTACCAGATGTCCACCCAGCCCCGTGAGCCGGAAAACAATGACGCCCGGAATTTCTCCCACGCGCAGGTGCGCCGTTTGACTTCCGAGCAGATGCTGGACGCCATCGTAAAGGTCACCGGAAATGATGTGAAGTTCGCCAATCTGCCCAAGGGCGCCCGCGCCGTCCAGGTTGCCGGCGGCAACAGCGGCGTGTACTTCCTCGAAGTATTCGGCCGGCCGCTGCGCGAGACCGTGTGCACCTGCGAGCGTCGCGGCGAACCCAATCTGGCCCAGTCCCTTCACCTGATCAATGGCGATACCATCAACAGCGCCATCAAGGGTCAGGGCGGCTTGCTGGATTCTCTGCTGGCGGCGGAAACGCCCCCGGACCAGATTATCGACAAGCTCTACATGGCGGCGGTATCCCGCACCCCCACGGAAGAGGAAAAGGCCACGCTGAATACCTACGTGGGCAATGCCGAGAACAAGCGCGAAGCCCTGGAAGACGTGTTCTGGAGCATGTTGAACTCGAAGGAATTTATCTTTAATCACTAGGGCCGACCGAAACCCATGAATCTTCGAATTCCGAAGAGCTTGGGTGACCGTAACTGAGCCTGAATCAGGTTGATGCTTGTTGGGAAATGTCCCGACTGATTTTAAGGAGTACACGCAATGAAGACACGATATATCGCGATTGCGGCCCTCGGCCTCGGCCTGATGGTCCTGCCCGTGATGGCGGAAGACGCCGCCGCGCCGGCGCCCGCACCCGCGCCGGAAGCGGCTCCGGCTCCCGAAGCCGCGGCGCCGCCCGCGCCCAGCGTGGAAACGGTCCTCGCCGATCTGGCCAAAATCGGGCCGGACCAGTTGATTGCCCATGTGGAGCAGCTCAAGGCCCAGATCGGCGCGCTGAAGGCTGAGGCGGAAGCCGCTACGGCCCGTGCGGCGGAGCTCGAAGCCCAATCCGCCGCCGTGAAGACGCGCGTCGAGACCATTGAGAAATTCATCGGCACCCTGGCCCAGGCGATGGCCCCGGCCCCTGCGGAGGCCGCGCCCGCACCCGCGGCGGAAGCGGCGCCCGCCCCGGCGCCGGAAGCGGCCCCGGCGGGCTGACGCTGAATTCTTTCAGGAATCTTCGACCTTGAACGATGTAATGAACAGGATGTACCGATGAAAATCACGCGACTAAACCTGGGGCTCCGCCTGGTGCTTTGCGCCGCGCTGTCCCTGGTTTCCGTACCCGCCGCCCGCGCCCAGGAAGCGGCCCCGTCCATTGACGCCGTGCTGGATCAACTGCTCGCGCAGGATCCCGCCGCCCTGGCCAACTACATTCAGGCCATGAAGGCCACCTCGGCCCAGCAGGACCAGGAAGCCGCCGAACTGCGCAAGAAATCCGAAGCGCTCACCGCCCAGGCGGCCGATCTGGAGTCGCGCGTCAACGCCATTCTGGTGCAGGCCAAGGCCCTGGCCGATAAGTTCAATATGGACCCCGCCGCCGCGCCGACCGAGGCCATGGCCGCAGCCCCCGCGCCCGCCCCGGCACCGGCCGAAGGCGAGGCCATGATGGCCGCCGCGCCCGCGGAGGACACCTCCCCCGTGACGAGCTACGCGGAGCACGTCAAACCCATTCTGGAAGCCCGCTGTTTCAAATGCCACAACGCCGATACCTCCAAGGGCGGGCTCAACCTCGCATCCCACGCCACCACCATGGCTGGCGGTAGTTCCGGCCCCATCTTGACGGCGGGAGATCCCGGCGCCAGCCGCCTGATCAACCTGGTCATGCAGTCCGAAGAGCCGATCATGCCGCCTTCCGGCGATCCCCTTACCCCCGAGCAGATCGAAGTGCTGCGCAAGTGGATTGCCGATGGCGCACCCGCCGACGGCACGGCCAAGCGCATGGCGAAGAAAGAAGAAGCCAAGGCGGCGGGCGAGGCCTTCGTGGCCGCGAGTTTCGACGGCCCTCCGCCCATGCCCGAAGTGGCCCTGGCCGCGCCCCATGCCCTGCCTGGTCGCGGTGTGGTGGCCCGGGCCGTGGACACGAGCCCCCGCTCGCCCCTGATGGCGGTGGGGGGTGATCGCCAGGTCCTTCTCTACCAGACCGACACCAACGCCTTGCTGGGCGCGCTGCCCTTCCCGGAAGGTGACGTTTTTACCCTGACTTTCAGCGTCAACGGCGAGATGCTGCTCGCCGCCGGTGGTCAAGAGGGTGACACGGGCATCGCCGTGCTGTGGAACATTAAGACCGGCGAACGCGTCGGCACCTACGGCGAGTACTACGACACCGTGCTCGCGGCGGACATCAGCCCGGATCACCGGATGATTGCGCTGGGCGGCCCGAATAAGAAGGTGCGCGTCTATTCCACCGAAACGCGCGAAGAGCTCTTCGCCATGGAGAAGCACAACGACTGGATCCAGGCCGTGAAGTTCACGCCCGATGGCGAGATTCTTACGACCGCGGATCGGGCGGGCGGCATGTACGTGTGGCAGGCGGCCAACGGGCGCGAAGTGGAACAGCTCCGCGGCCATGAAGGCGGGATCAACGCCCTGGCCTACACCGCCGATTCCGCGATCATGGCCTCCGTAGGCGACGATGGCACGGTGCAGCTCTGGGACACGTGGAAATACACCCGCATCCGCAGCTTCGCGGCCCATTCCAAGGCCGCGCTCTATGTGGACATCAACGCCGATGGCCTGATCATTACCGCCGGCGCCGACCAGACCACCAAAGTCTGGTCGCAGGACGGCAAAGAGCAGAAATCCTTCGCCGGGCCCGGCGACTGGGTCTACGCCGCCTGTTTTGGCCAGAACAAGAAGGTCGTCGGCGGCACCTGGACGGGCAGTGTGGTCCTGTGGGACTTCGAGTCCGGCGGCGAGATCGCCCAGTTAAGCACCAATCCCGTTGCCGGTAGCGCCTGAACCGCGCCACGCCTGTGTTCAAAGAAATCGCCCGGTCGCCTCACTGCGAGGCGGCCGGGCGTTTGTTATCCGGGCTGCGCAAGGCCGACCCTATTCGAAATCTCCGGCGTCTTCCTTGAAGGCGTCAAGCACCCAGCTCGACAGGATGGCCATCGTGTGCTTCCCGCCGTGATCGGCGTGGAGACCCGCGCGAAACGTCTCGCTGCTTGGATCGGGCAGGCACCACGCCACCGTGGCGGGAAAGGAGATCTGCCGGTCGCCCAGGGACACGGGGATACGTACGACGGTCTGGGGCTTGAGATAGCGGCCCAGCGTCATGGTAAGCCCGCCATAGCTCACGTTGGTTACGGTCGCCTCACTCAACGTTCCCGTTCCATCGTGGAACCGGACCGGCAGGCTAAAGGCGATACGAGTGAATCTTCGGGTGTCTTTCTGTACGGCTAACATGGTATTCACTTACTTTCTAAAAAGGTTATTCTGAACTGCTCATACCCGGCCCATGCATATTCTGCCACCGCATACGCCGCAGTACTTTCTGGTATATACACATGGCCTCGGCCTCTATGTCAGGCTCGGCAAGGTTGCCGACGGGCGGATGCGCGCCGCCGACACCGAGGCTATCGAGGTGTAATACCCCAAGCCCGCCAGGGGTTTCCTCTATAACGAATGGGCACAGCCGATCAGGGACAATAACACCCAAAGGACCCATAGGACCCATAGGACCCAAAGGACCCATAGAACCGATAAGTCCCATAAGTCCCATAAGTCCCATAAGACCCATAAGACCCATAAGACCCATAAACAAAAAAGCCGCCCCGTGACAGCCACGGGGCGGCGTTATCAAAATCAAACCCTACTGCACGGAATACAACACCTGGGTCGCATCGCCGTCCGTCGAGATGGACACGCTCAACACGCGTTCACCCTTCTTGAAGGAGAGCATCTCCATCTTGCCCGCCTCACTGAAGGTACTCACGGTTTCCCAGCTCTGTTCCGCCAGTTTCGCCCGCACCGAGGAGGCCACGGTGTCCAGAGGTGACGGGACGGAGCCCTGGACAATGAGCATGTCCTTTCCGTCCGCCTGCGAGGACTGGACCATCTGCCAGGTGATGCCTTCCGGCACGGGCAGGTCCGGGGGGAAGTTCGCCGGCAGGGCCACCGACTCACCCGTCTGCATGTTTACCGAACCATCGGGGGTATCAATCTTGATATTGCCCCCGTCCTTGTTAATTTCCACATTGGAGCCATCGGGCATGCCGGCCTCGATTGCGGTCTCCGTGACTTCCTCCATCACGGACTCCCCGCAGCCGCCGAGGTACAGGGTCACCAGCAAAGCGCATGCGACGCGGGCGATCGGTTGATTCAAGATTCGCTTCATGGGGTAACAATCCTCCGGTCTGCCGGGCCCGAAGGCTCAGCCTTCGCCCATCTCGCCAATGTACACGTTCGCGGCGCCAGGCACCACCATCTGCATCTGCTGCCCCTCGGTCGTGATTTTAATATTCTTCACGTCGAAATTGTCGGGCAGGATTATGATGGATTCAATGTTGTCGCGCGGGATGATCGCCGCGTTCCTGTGCTTGTCGATCTGGATATTGTTTGGCTGGTTGCGCGCCACCATGATGCCCGTGGCCTCCATGGCGACCCAGTAGTCGTTGAACGCGGTAACCTTGCCCACATACGACAGGGGGCGCTGCTCGTGGAAGCTCTTCTTGAGCTTCACGCGTACCATTCGATCCTTAATCATGGGGTAATCCTCCTTGCGCCGCGGCGCACGCCCCGGCTGTGTCCATGCGGCCCCGTGAGGCCACTACTTGCGCCAGTATTGGCGCTTATAGGCTTCCATTTGTTTTTCGAGTTGCGCGGTCTCTATCGCGCTTTCCGCAGCCGTGCGAATCGTGATGTCGGTTGAACTCAGCGCCGAATCCAACTTGGCGTCGGTTGCGGCGGAATTCGACTCCGCGTCAGTCGTTTTCCCCTCGACGGTCGGGTAGTCCGCCATGTTCGTGGAGAATGCGTGCAAAATCATGGGGGAGACCGGCGGTTTCGTGATGGTGGCCAGTTGCAGTCCGTCGGCGCTGAAGGCGATCTGCTGGGGCTGGCCCACCTGGATGTTCGCCGTTACGCCCGCATTGTTCAGGGTCAATATCTGCACACCGGTGGTCACGTCAAAGATTTTGAAGGTCCTGTCAAAACCCCCGGTTACAACGCGGTTGCCGTCCGGGCTGAAGGCGACCGCCTGCACGGCGCCCGAGTGTCCCCGAAGCGTGGCCGACGGAGTCAGATCACTACTTTTCCACACGACGGCGGTCCCGTCCTGGCTTGCTGTGGCAAACTGAGAGCCACTCGGCGAAAAGGCGAGCGCGTTGACGCGGTCGGCATGGGCGCGCACCGGTTCGGTGCGGGAATTGTCGGAGACTTTCCAGCGGCTGAGGCTGCTCGATCCGATTCCGGGCCCACCGCCTTCCCCCTCAGATTTCGGATCGACCTGACTGATAAGCAACTCGCCCTCCGTGGGGGTGAAAAAGGCTCGCGCGCCAATCGTGTCCGGAATGTCCAGGGTCACCGGCGCGTCATCTCCCGTGAGGGCCGCGTAGACGGCCGTCTGCGTGTTCCCGGCCTCAGCCTTGAACGTTGCCGCGAGGTGTGTGCCAGCGTTGTTCACCTCCACAATCTGGAAGGCTTTTCCCGCCAGAGGCGAACCCTCGGCGAAGAGCGGCGTGGTGGTCCCCGAAGCGAGGTCCACCCGCGCCAGGGTCGTGCCGGACTTCAGCAGCATCTGCGTATCGCCCGCCGTAAACCAGATGGCGTCGCTCTTGGTCTGGGCCGTCGGCACGGTATACTTCAATTCGCCCGTTGCCAGATCCCACACGCGGAGGGTATCGCCATCACCCTCTCTACCGGCGGAGGCGAGGAGCGTACCGGCGGTGTTGAATTCGATGGCTTTTGCGGGGTCGCCGTGGGCGGCCAGGGAGTGGCGTCGGTGTCCGGTGCGCGCGTCCCACACGAAGATTTCGGTCTGACCACTGCCCGCTACCAGCCCCGTGCCAGCGTGGTAGGTTACGGTGGCGAACGCGGGAATTTCCGACGGGGCAAATTCCAGGTCGGCGCTAAGGTCCCAGATCTTCGCGATGCTGTCCTGGGGCGAAGAAGTGGCCAGGCGGAGACCGTCCGCGCTGAAGCCCAGGGTGTAGATTGAATTGTCATGGCCGCGGAAGGTGCGGATGGGCCGCAGTTCGGGCACGGACCAAAGGCGCAGGGTACGATCATCCGAGACACTGGCCAGTCGTTTGCCATCGGGGCTGAAGCGGACGCTGCGGATGATATCTTCGTGCGCTTTTTCCAGCCGGTATTCCTTGGCCGTTGCGGCCTCGACCACGACCAGATGTCCGTCGTTGGTGCAGCCCGCCAGGTACTTGCCATCGGGGCTGAAGGTGATCAGATCGGGCGAGTAGAAGCGCAGATCCGAATAGGTGCTCTTTGGCGACTTGAGAGACGCTGGGTCCCACAGTTCCAGTTGATCTTCCGTGCCCAGGGCCAGGATCGAATTGTCCGGACTGAAGGCGCCCGTGTGGTAGGAGACCGCGCTCTCGGCGGGGATTTTGTAGGTGCCCTCCACTTCGCCCGAGGGGATGCTGTAGACCTCGAAGAGGCGCTCTCGCTTCAGATCTTCGGTCATAAAGTGCCGCGCTATGAAGAGCAGCGAACCGTCGGGGCTGAAGAAGGTGCTGAACCCGGCGAGTTGACATCCTTCCACTTCCAGCACGACCGCCTTGTTGTCCACATCCCACACGCGGGCGGTGAAGGCCCGGTTGGAGTCGGTTGCGTTCAGCGCGGCCACGTATTTGCCATTGGCGGAAAGGGCCAGGTGATGACGGTCCGACGTTTCCCGAACTTCGTCGTAGCGGAGGATTTCCTCTCTTGAGTTCACGTCCCAAACTTGGACGGCCTTGTCGCCGCGGATGGCGATGCGGGAGACATCGGCGCTGGCGGCCACGGCGGTACCGTTCCCCGCGCGATTCACGAACTCATGGAGTATTTCGCCCGTGGCCACGTCATGGAGGGACAACGTGCCGCGCGGCGTGGCGGTGAGCAGCCCCGCTCCGTCGGCGGTAAAGGCGGTAAAGCGCCCGCCACGGTTCAGGGTCATGAGGTCGGCGTGGGTTTCGGCCTGGAGGTGGCCCCATTCCCACTGACGGAGGCTGGCGGGCTCGCAGCTTGCCAGAAGCTCGCGGGCCTTGGCCATCTGCTGTTCGTTGATGTTGAACTTCGTGTTGGCGATGTTGGCGTAGTAGAGCTGTTGCTGGGCCCGTTCCTTTTCGGATACGGCTATTTCAGTCTGTTTGACGGCCTCTGCTTCGTTTTCCTTTGCAATGCCTTCTTGTCTCTTGGCTTCAATTTCGTTCGCCTGCGCAATGTTCTTCTGGGCCCGAATGCTGAAATATGACCAGACGCCCAACGCAAGCAGCACCACGGCCGCACCCGCGAGCGTATTGATCCTCGTCTTGTGCTTCTTGTAATAGCGTTTGGCAATTTCCACCATGCTGTAGTCGTAGGCGCTGACCTGGCCACCCGAAATGAACTTTTCAATTTCCGAGGTCAGTTCCTTGGCGGACTGATATCGGTTCTCCGGCACCAGCGCCATGGCCCTCTTTACCACGGCGGCAAGTTCCGGCGGCGCCATGGGCTCGAGTTCGCGCACGGGGCGCGGCTCCATCTGGCCGACTTTGCCCATGAACTCGCGAACGTTGTTGCCCGCGTAGGGCATCTGGCCCGTGAGGATCACGTAGAGCACCGCCCCGAGGGAGTAGATGTCGGAGCGCTCGTCGATGAGGTCGGTGCGGCCCATGGCCTGTTCGGCGGGCATGAAATAGGGTGAGCCGATGGTCTGGCCGTACATGGTCTTGGCCGTGGCTTCCGTGCTGCTCACGCGCATGGCGTGGAAGGTTTCTTGCATGCCTTTCGCGTGGATGTCGTCTTCGCCCTTGACCTTGGCAATGCCCCAGTCGATGAGCACGGTTTCACCGAACTCGCCGATCATGATGTTCATGGGCTTCAGGTCGCGATGGATCACGCCCCGGCTGTGGGCGTAGCTGATGGCCTGGCACAGGTTCAGGAAGTGGGGGAGCAAGGTCATGCGATCCCGGATATCCTTGGCATCCTTCAGGAAATCGTGCATGGACTGGCCGCGGATCAGCTTCATGGTGTAATAGAGGCTGCCGTCGGCGCGATAGCCGAGCTCGTAGACCGGAATGATCGACGGATGCTCCAACTGGCCGGTGATTCGGGCTTCCTGCAGGAAGCGCGCGATGATAGGGATGGTCAAAATCGCTGTGGTGGGCGCGCCCGGCCGGGTCTCGGGGAGGATATTGCGCTGGAGCAACTGCTTCAGCGCCACATCGCGCCCCAGATGGGTGTCGTGCACCAGTGTAATCTGGCCCATGCCGCCCTTGGCGAATTCGCGGATGGTTTCATAGCGGCCCCGATGTTCCGCGACGGCGGGCACAATCTGGGACTCGTCCAACTCCGCCGCCGCCTGAACGGGAGACATAATCTGGGTCGCCGGGCTGCCCAGGGACTCAAAAAAGGAGTCGGGCGCGTCGCCCCGGGCGATATCGCCCACACTGCCCCGGTCACCGGTGTTGCCGGAGTGGGTGATACGGGTCCGGGCCACATCGCCCGGTTCGAGCAGGGAGTCCAACTCTACGGGGAGGTTCGCGGTCGCCGAGCCGTCGGTCGCCACGTCGCCCAGAAGGGAATCGGGGGGCGTTTCGCCCCGGCTGGCGCCGGCCTGCTTCGCCGCATTGCGATCAAAAGCGTCCAGAAAGTCGTCCAGCGAGTCCACCATGGTGGTTATCTTCTCTGGATTCTTCCCGAAATCCTGAATGGTCGCCGAGGCGTCCCCGTCGTGTTCCTTCAGGGACATCTCCACCAGACTGTCCAATTGCTCTTTGTCCGCGCGCGAAATGAGTCCGGCGTCCACCAGGCTCTGGCCCAGGTCTCCTTCCTCGCCGGACTGGGTCTGGCGGGCCAATTCCGCAAGTTTATCGGGACGGACCTTCTTCATGGATACGGCCAGCATGCCGAAAAGCAGGTTTCGGTCCTTTTTCACGATGAAAGTCTCCTGAAGATTGGCGTGGGAAATGGCAGACGGTTTCTCCATGTTGATTTTGGGGCAGTTACGGTGCGCAAGTCAATAGTTGACAATGGGCGGTTGATAGTTGATAGTTGACAGTTGACAATTGATAGTTGAAAGTTGATAGTTGACACCCTGCTGGGTTCACCCTCCAGACTCCAGACTCCAGACTCCAGACTCCAGACTCCAGACTCCAGACTCCAGACTCCAGACTCCAGACTCCAGACTAAATTGTATGTCGCCGAAATGGACCTTCGTGCGGTACACTATCCGTGGTGTAAGGCAGCGCAGCAGGGTGTTAATTAGTTTACAAGGATTCCTGCTTATGCTAGGATTAACCTTATTCGGGAAGGTGGGATGATGCATGGCTAAGAAATTACTGGCTACCCTCGTAGTGGGATTGATCCTCGGCGGCTGCGCGGCGGAGCAGAGCGCCCGCCAAGGCGAAGACGGCGAAACCTACGGCACGACGAAGGGCAATTTCCGCAGCACCTGGTGGGGCTATGCCGAGCGGGGCAGTTCCTACCTCGCGGGCAAGTTCTACGCCGAGGCGAAAGCTGACCTGGAGAAGGCGCTGGAGGGCCGCTCGGAGGACAGTTGGCGCGCCCGCACCTACGGCCTGCACTTCGTGGAATATTTCCCCAACCGCGAGTTGGGTATCGTCGAATTCCACCTGGGCAACCTCGAGGCTGCTGAAGCCGCCCTGAAGACCTCCCTGGATCAAGTGGACACCGAACGCGCCCACTACTATCTGGATCTGGTACGGCGCGAGAAGATCGCCAAGGGCGCGGTAACGGACAGCACCGAGCCCGAGTTGGCCATGGTGGTTGCCCCCGCGCAGATTGCCCAGGCGGCGTTGCCGGCGCCGGCACCGGCCCCCGAACCCGCCAAGCCCGAAGCCCCCGCATCGCCTGAACCCGCCAAGCCCGAAGCTCCGGCCCCCGCACCTGCGAAGCCCGCGCCCGCACCCATCGCTGAAAAAGGCGCCGTTATCTCGACGCGCGAGTTGACCTTTGAAGTGGACACGAAAGACGACACCGGCGTCTCGGAAGTGACTGTAAACGCCGAAAAGGTCTACCAGCGCGGCGCAACGGAGTCCGGAGAAACCCTGGCGGCGAAGAAGGAAGTGGTGCTGGACGAAGGCACCCACAAAATCGAAGTTGCCGCGAAAGACCTTTCCGAGAAGGAAGTGAAGAAAGAAGTGGAGGTCACGGTTGACCTGACCGGACCGACCATCGGCGTCTTCTCACCTATCGAACCTACCGTCACCGACCACGGCACCGTTATTCTGGAGGGATCCACCGTCGACAAGAACGGCGTGGTTTCCGTGGCGGTCGACCAGAAGGTCGTTAAGGAGGCCCCCGGCTCCCCGAAGGTGGACTTCAATTCCGAGCTTCCCCTGGCCGCCGGTGAAAACACCTTCGTCCTGGCGGCGCGCGACGTGGCGGGCAACGAAACCCGCTCCGCCATCAAGGTTTTCCAGGGTGACCCGGAATCCGCCGAAGCCAAGCTGTGGCTTCTGAAGCAGAAGCACCCGGAACTGCTGCAATACGCCAGCGCCGCCGGTTTGCCGCTGCTGGATTTAACCTTCGCCGTGGACGAACCCGCGCCCGCCGAAGGTGGCGAGATTCGCCTCAAGTCGCCCAAGCCCGATCAGCCCTACCGCCACAACCGGACCCTGCGCGTTTCCGGCGAAGTGGTGACCCAGTCCAAAGTGACCTCGCTCTCCATCAACGGCACGCCGGTCGACGAACTCACGGGCGCGCCGAAGGAAAGCTTCAACCGCCGCCTGCCCATCGAGACCAGCGCCGAGGGTGAATCCAAAGTCGCGGTGAACATCGAAGCGACCGACGAGAGCGGAAAGAAATATACCCAGACCTTCGACGTGGACGTGCGCCCCGTGGAGCTGAGCTCCAAGGAATCGCGCATGCCCGTGGCGGTGCTGGCCTTTGCAGGCGCCAATCTCGACGCGGGTGTGACCGACAACCTGCGCCTTACGACCGAAGCCCAGATTCTGGCGGCGGATCGCTTCCGCGTGGTGGATCGCACGCGCCTGCAGGACGTGCTCACCGAGCAGCAGCTTTCGGCGGCCCTGGCCGATCCAAATGAAGCGCTGGCGCTGGGCAAGCTGACGAACGCCTTCGTGTTCCTCGTGGCCGACGTCTTCCCCCACGACCAGGCCGGCCTGGAAATCAAGGCGCGGCTGATCGACGCGGAGACTTCCGACCTGATCGCCACGCTCGACTCCTTCATCGACGACAAGAACGATACCGCGAAGATCGAAGCGGCCTGCAAGGCCCTTTCCGAGCAGTTGTCCGCCCGCTACCCGCGCCTTTCCGGCGAAGTCACCTCGGTGCGCGGCACCGATGTGCTCGTAAACTGGACCAAGGAAGACGAGGTTCAGGAAGGGGCCTATTTCCTCTTCGTGAAGGAAGAAGAACCCTGGAAAGACGAAACCACGGGCGAAGTGCTTGAGCCCGGCGAGTTCGTGCCGGTCGGTCGCGGTCGCATCTTGAGTTTCCTGGGCAGCGGCGTCAAGGCGCAGCAGGTTCAAACCGGAGAGGAGGGTGCCACGATTGAACAAGGCATGCCTGCAATTACTATGTAGCCTGGCGTTGAGCCTGGCGCCGTGTGCGGCCTGGGCCCAGTTGGAAATCAACTCGTCGCCCAACGTGGTCGGCAGCGGCGCCCGCGCACTCGGCATGGGCAGCGCGTTCATCGCCATCGCGGACGACGCCACGGCGGCCTCGTGGAATCCCGGCGGTCTGACCCAGTTGGAGCGGCCCGAACTGTCCCTCGTGTACAGCTTCAAGAGCAACACGGAGGACTTCAGTTCCTCGTCCCACCGCGGACTGAACTTCGAGAACACGGTCAACTTCAACGAGATCAACTACGGGAGCTTTGTCTACCCGATCCCCCGCACCATCGCGGGCCGGAATCTGGTGGTGAGCCTCAATATCTTGAAGCAGTACGATTTCGACCGCGACCTCGACTTCCGCTACACGGACGTGGGTGCGGCGGCCGGCGGCATCGTCAACCTCGCCGCGAAATACGACTACAGCCAGCGCGGCGGCCTGAGTTCGCTCTCGCCCGCCTTCGGTTTTGAAATCACCGACAAACTCTCCATGGGGGTCGTGGCCAACATCTACGACCAGGACATCCTCCCGGACAACGAATGGAAGACCCGGAACAACATCCGGCAGCGGACCTTCTTCAACAGTTCCGCGCTTCCCTTCAGTGTGACCCAGATCGACGAGGACTTCACGGATTTCAAAGGACACAACTTCACCATCGGCCTGCTATACAAGCCCAGCGAACGCTGGAGCGTGGGTGCCGTGTACCACACCAAGTGGAGCGCGGATGTGAACTACGAGCAGGGCGTGCGCCTGGCCAGCGGCTCCCTCATCGGGACCGGCGGCGACAAGCGAAAGAAGGAGTACACCTTTCCCAGCGCCTTCGGTCTGGGCGCGGCCTACCGCTTCCCAAACGACAAGTTGACCGTCTCCTTCGACATAACGCGGCGCGACTGGGATCAGTTTGAAGTGCTCGATCCCGAAAGCACGCGCCGGGCCTTCCGCCGCACTTCCGGCGTCACAGGTCTGAACAAGAACCTCAGCGAGATCGACCCCACCTACACCGTGCGCCTCGGCGCGGAATATGTGTTCGTGAATGACGCCAAGCCCAAGCAGGATTTCCTGCCCAGCTTGCGCGCCGGTCTCTTCTATGATCCCGAGCCTTCCGGCGGCCGCAAGGACCTCTGGTACGGCGTGGGCGTCAACGGGAAGAGTAAGAAGGGCGATGGCGATCCGAACGATTTCTTTGGCTTCTCCCTTGGCGCGGGCGTGCTGGTGAAAGACCGGATCAACCTCGACCTGGCGTACGTCTACCGATTCGGCGACAACGCACGCGACGACACCTTCGGGCTCTTCGGTACCGACGCGGATGTGGAGCAGCACACGATCTACATGTCGACGGTGGTGTATTTCTAAGCCTTCTGGATGAAGAAACAAAATCGCGCCAGTACAGTCCCCGTGACCGTGCTGGCGCGCTTCTTATTGTAGCGGAGGCACTACAGTGCGAGGCTCGGGCTCGGGGTCATGGTGAAATCGCCGAATTTACCGTGTTTGAACAGGCTGTCACCGGCGGCGGCGATCATGGCGCCGTTGTCGATGCAGTACTTGAAGGGGGGCATGAACACTTCGATACCCAGCTCCGCCGTTACCCGTTCGCGGAGCAACTGGTTCGCCGCCACACCGCCCGCCACGACCAGGCGCTGGGCGTTGGTCTGCTGGATCGCCTGCTTCACCTTAATCAGTAGAATGTCGATGGCCGCGGCCTGGAAGCTTGCCGCGATGTCGGCGACATTGGCCGCGCCGTCCTGCATGGCGTAGAGCACCGCCGTCTTGAGGCCGCTGTAGCTGAATTCCAACCCGGCCTTGTTGCGCATGGCCCGGGGGAAATCGTACGCGGTCGGGTCGCCCTGGGCGGCGGCTTTCTGAATGCTGGGCCCGCCGGGGTAGGGCAGGTCGAGGAGGCGCGCCACCTTGTCGAAGGATTCGCCCACGGCGTCGTCGCGCGTCGTGCCGAGGATGCGATAGTGGTGGGGGCGGTCGCACTGGATGATCTGGGTGTGCCCGCCGCTGACCACCAGGGCCAGAAAGGGAAACTCCGGCGCCTTCTCGCCCAGGAAGGCCGAGAAGAGGTGGCCTTCGATATGGTGCACGGGAATGAAGGGCAGCTTCCAGCTATAAGCCAGCGCCTTGGCAAAGCTCAGGCCGACCAGCAGCGAGCCCATCAGGCCGGGGCCCTGAGTCGCCGCGATGGCATCAATCGGGACCCCGGCCTCGTCCATCACCTGTTTCACCAACTGAGAAATGACTTTGGTGTGCTGGCGCGAAGCGATTTCGGGCACGACGCCACCGAAGACTTTGTGGATGTCGATTTGGGAGGCAATTACGTTGGCCAGGACTTCCCGGCCGTCCCGCACGATGGCGATGCCCGTCTCGTCGCAGGAGGATTCGATTCCGAGGATAACACTCATTGCATCAGTTCCGAAGCGTGGACCAGCTCGATGCCGGCTTCCGCAAGTTTGGGTATTTCCTCCGCCAGTACTTTTGCGGTGGCGGGACATTGAAAATGGCCGATGCCGATGGCCGTCCCCTCTTCCTGGGCTGTCTCCAGCAGGATGGCAAATTGTCGGCGCACACTGGCCAGGTCGGTTGAATCGTCCAGAAAAACATCGCGCCTTCCCGAGGGCACGCCCATTTCCCGGGCGACGTCAAAGGCCACGGTCGTATGGATGGTAACGCTGTCGATGAAATATAGTCCTCGACTTTGCAGGACTTCCAGCACGTAGCCCATTTTTTCCCGGTCCGAAGTGAACTTGGAACCGGTGTGATTGTTGATGCCCACCACGTGAGGGATCTGGTCGATCGCGGCATTGGTCAGTTTCTGGATCTCTTCCTTTTCCATCCGGGTAAACACCGTGCCGGGAACGGACTGGACCGTCGGGCTGTCCGTTTCCATGGGCATGTGGAGCATGATCTCGAAGCCCTTCTGGGCCCCTTCTTCCGCGATCTCCGCCGCGAAGGGCGTGTTCGGCAGAATGGCCAGCGTCAGCCGATTGTCCAGCGCCAGTATGCGGTCGCCATGGGACCGGTTGTTCCCTCCATCATCGATGAGGATCGCCAGCCGGACCGACGCGCCGGGCAACAGGGACGCGCTGGGCTGGGGCTCGGGAGACGCTACAGGCGCGACAGCTTTTGGCGCGGGGGCCTCTTTGGTCGGCGGCACCGGCGCGGGCGTCTCCGGCGGGGGTGTTGTGGCGGGTGCCGGTGCGGGCGGGACTACCACAGGGCTGACCACCATATCGGGTGTGCCCGAGGGCTCATCCAGCGACTCGTCCGGCTCACTGCCGGTTATACCGTCGTCCAGCACGCCCTCCAGCGAGACGGACTCGGGGGCCGCGGGCTTCTCCGGGGCGGGGACCAGGGTACAGGCGATTCCGACACAGGGTTTGCCGCCGATACTGAGCAGCAGGTTGACCGGCGGGTCGCGCGGCACGTCCGTGCTGAAGAGCACGTCGGGCAGGGTCATGCGCGACTCCAGGCGCTCCTTGAGCTCGCCCAGGGTCATTCCAGGGGGGAGTTGGGCGTTGAAATAGGTGTAGAGCCACTGGGAGTTCAGGTCCTGCTGCTCCATGGCGTCCGCGCGGGTGTGGGGCGGATTCAGGCTCAAGCTCGCCAGCTCGCCCTCCACCAGATCGGCCAGTTGCTGGCTGCTGTTGCGCAGGTCGCTGCGGTAAGAGCTCGCGGTGTTCGGCTTCTCGGGAATCAGCGTGACCGTTGCGAAGGCGAAATTGTCGAAATAGAGCGAGAAGCGTTCGTAATCCGTCACCTCCTGCTTCTCCTCCTCGACAAGTTTCACGAAGTACTCGCTCATCTTCTTGCGCAACTCGTCCCGCAGCGTTTCACTCTTTACGTGGGGCGGCAAGGTGACATTGAAGCTGTGAAAGCTCCAGTGGGTTTCCGTCCCGTCGCGCTCCAGAAACTCCGGCAGGGCCGCGTCACGGGCAATATTCCTGCTGGGCACGAAATTATCCTGGAGGGCGTCCTCCAGCACATCGGCCAGCCGGTCGGTCTCTCCCTCCAGGTTGACGGGCCGCGAGAGCCAGAAGTTCACGGCAAGGAGTCCGGTGATTGCCAGCAGTGAGGACAGGGCGAGCACCGAGACGATGTAGTACATGAACGAAGGTGTGGATTTCGCGGCCATCAGAAATCCACCCATTCGGTTTCCTGGAGCGCGTGGCCCAGGAATCGCTGCCCAACCAGCATGAACATCTCCGGCGCGTCGGTAACAAAGTATCGGAATTGGGGAATGAGGGGCGTGGTCCCGAGCCGTCCCATTCCGTCGAGGGTGTGCTGGACGACGGCGGCGGTTTCATCCGCGCTGTCCACGAGCGTGATTCCGTCCCCCGCGGCCTGGGCGATGACGTCCTTCAAGAGGGGATAGTGGGTACATCCGAGGACGAGGGTGTCGATCCCCTGCTGCAAGAGTGGCTCCAGGTAGGCGCGGGCGATGGAAAGGGGAATGTCGCCATGGGTCCAGCCTTCCTCGGCGAGGGGCACGAAGAGGGGGCAGGGTTGACTGACGACAACGAGGTCCCCATCCAGTGCGTGGATGGTTTCGGCATAGCGACCGCTGCGCACCGTGCCCGCGGTACCGATTACGCCGATACGGCCGTTCCGCGTGGCGCGGACCGCCGCGAGCGCGCCGGGCTCGATGACGCCGAGAACGGGGATGTCGAGGTCCTCGCGCAGCACATCCAGGGCGAAGGCCGAGGCGGTATTGCAGGCCACGACAAGCAGTTTGATCTCGCGCGACACCAGTATGTGGGCGCAGGAACGGGCATAGCGCACCACCGTATCGGGTGACTTGGTGCCATAGGGCACCCGCGCGGTGTCGCCAAGGTAGAAAATAGACTCCCGGGGCAGACGCGCTTCAATCTGCCGCACCACGGTAAGTCCGCCCACGCCGGAATCGAAAACCCCCACAGCCGCCTGATGTTCAACCATGGTTTGCACTCAATTCTGGGCGGTGAGCCAGCGCGCGTCGGGCGCCACGGGCTCGTCCAAATCAATGTGGGCGGGAAAGGCCTCGGTGGGCGGGGCATCCTCGATCAGGAAGCGGACCCGGCTGACCCGGGGCCCTTCTCCTTCGTGTACCGCGGCCTGCGCCACGGACTGAACTATTCCCTGGACCATCAGACTTTCCAGGGCGGCGCTGCTGAATCGCGCATGCTCGGACTGGAGTTCGCGGGAGAAATTGATGACCAGTTCGCCCCCTTCGAGCAGAAAGAGGGACTTGACCTTGACCGTCTTCGGGAGGATCGGGCTTCCGCCGGTCTGGGGTCCCTCAATGAGGGCGTCCAGCACGGCCTTGCAGTTCTCCACCGTGGCGTTTGAAAAAGCCAGCACCCGTTTTTCCGTGGTGAGGCTGCGCCCATCCGGCGACGAAAAATAAAGGCTCACCTCGCGTGTTCCCACGGAGGTTGTCCGCGCGGCGGGGGCCCGCTCGGCCTGGGGTTCTTCGGCCAGTTGGAAGGCCCCGATGGGGTCGCGGCCGTTCGCGGCAATTTCCCGCACCAGCAATACAACCACGAAGAGCAATATCAACGTGCCTATCGCCCAAATCGAGAGGACGAATTTCTGAATGACGGTCATGCGAAAGTTCCGGCTCATTGCGCGGCTCCCCCGGGTTCGGGCCGTCCAAGGGCCTGGTTGATGCCGGCGGCCAGGGCCGCCGCCAGTTGTTCCTGGTATTGGGGGTCGGCCAGGCGGGCTTCCTCAATCGGATTCGCCAGGTTGCCGACCTCCACCAGCACGCCGGGAATGGTGCTTCCGCGAAGGAGGCCCAGCGCCGCCTCATGGACGATCGGGGTAGAAGGGGCGGAGACGCCCGCGACGGTTTCGGAAAGGGTGCGGGCCACACCGAGGGAGGCTCGGGACGCGCCCGCCGCCGAGTGTGCGAACAGCGCCGGTCCCACCGCCTCCGCCGCGTAGCTCGCGCCGACATGGATACTCACGACCAGTCCCGCTCGGCGGCTGCCCAGCGTGTCGGCGCGATTCTGTGCGGTGCGCACCTCGTCGCCCTCCCGGGTGAGCACGGTGGCGAGGCCATATTTTTCAACCAGGATGCGGCTGACGCCGGAAGCGATGGCGAGGCACACATCCTTCTCGGTCAACCCCGTGGCGCCGACGACGCCCGTGTCTTCACCGCCGTGGCCCGGATCAATCGCCACGACGGCAATCCCGCTGGGCATGGGCTCGGGCGCGGCGGCGACGGGCGCCACCGACTCCAGGGGGGCGTCTTCCAGGGTGTCGGACGCGGGGGCGATGGATTCCAGGTCCGCCGCCTCCATGAGTTCGGATTCGGGCAGGGGGGATGTCGAGGGGGCTTCGGGGGCCACCGAATCGAGGGGCGCTTCCTCGGCGGGCATGGCGAGGGCCGAAGTCGCGGGCGGATTCTCGGGCGTACCCATGCCGTAACCTTCCCGAAGGAAACGGACCACATCGGACATGGCGATGAGGGCGTCGTTTTGATAGGGAAGGACGGGATGAATGAGGGAAAAGGACTCGCCACCGCGCTGGACGGCCACGTCGTTCAGACCCACTTCCGCCCGGGTCTCGCCCAGTTGCATGGCTGCGCGGGCCGCGTCCACCTCCGTCGTGCCGCCCAATTGCCGCGCCAGATCGGCGAGCGAGGCATAGGGAACGCCCTGGCTCGTATACTCCGGGAGCACGAGCGTGGTCGTGACGCCGTTTCGGGTCACGTCGATCTTCTGCTCATCGCCCCAGGCCATTCGGGCGCAAAGCAGGCAGGAAAACAGGGCCAGCGCGATAAATCGCCCGGCTATGGCGTAGGGTTTCAGGGGCATTTGGGGAGGTTACCGGCTATTTATTCAGATTCTTGACGCGCTGCTCGATAATGACATTGTTCTTGAAGCTACCGGGGCTGCTCGCGGGCGGCTTGATGGTCCAGTAGAGTACCGCGAAAAAAATCGCGAACAGCCCAATCATAACAGCCGCGCCAACCTTATCTCTATTTGTCATGCTATGCTACCTTCCAACAGGCTCACAACCGGAGCATGACGGCGTCGCCATGCGCAACGCAGGCTACTTGCGCTTGGCCTCGAAGGCCTTGCGCGCGCTGTTGTCGTATGCGCCGATCTGGACCTCTTTTTTCTTGTCGAGCTTGATCTGGGACTGGGCCTTGGACACTTCCGCATTCAGGCGCTCCAGGCAGGCCTGGCAGAGCTTCTTGGTGATACTGATGGCGGGCGCGCCACACTTGCCGCACTTGGGCACTTCGCCCAGGCTGACCATGGCGACGCGGCCTTCGCCGATGATGCGGCGCACCACGGCTACGTCCACCTCCGCGGCTTCGGCGACCTGTTCGGCGTTCATGTTCTCGTTCTGGGCGATGACATCGCGGATCTTCTCGTAGTCCAGTTCCTCGGCCTCCACACAGGCGGAGCACACGTTGGCCGTGACCTTATTGAACATTTTTCCGCATCGTCCACAGCTTGCTAGGGGCATGGCAGTTTTCCTTATCGTAGCGGCCAATCGTACATGATGGACTCCCAATCAATGTCCAGATTGCCAATAACGTTCCCTTTAAGGACGTGCCCATCGGTGGACACGTTAATTCCCACCCGCAGCGAACGGATGGGCAGGCCGTCCTTGTCCAGCAGCGCCTTCTCCCGCGCGGGGTAAGTCACCTTAAGCCAGGTGCGGCGCGCCACGGGCCCATCCAGATCGTCCCGCCCCGAATCCACCGATTCATAGGCGATCTCGGAGCCCGGCGAGAATACGTACTGATCTTCCACGCCCTCGTCCACCAGGCGATTGTCCGCGACCGTGCGCAATCCCAACTCATCCATGAGCCGGTCTTTCTCGGCGGGCACCGCGCCGGCGCCGTCGGTTTCGAGCACAAAGTTCAGGCGATCTTTCATCCAGTAGGTCAACTCCACCACCTTCGCCCAGTTTCCTTCGCGGCAGGCCAGTGCATACTGCCAGGCCGCCCCGCTCTCGACCGATTCGGGAGCCGCCGGGGCGCCCCCCGTTTCAGGATTTTCGGTGTCGCCGGGCGGTGTCGATGGGGCTTCCCGCAGGGCGGTCGTGCTCTTGATCACGGTCCCGGAAACGGCGCCAAGAACCGCCCCGACAATGAGGGCGGCGGCGAATCGTTTTGCTGGACTGTATGCAGATTTTGCCACATAGGGATGGTAGCAAAGGGGGGGGCAATCCGTCAATCAAATGCGATAAAGACGAATTCTGAGCGGTCCTGAAACTTCCTGGGCAATCCTGCGGGAAAAGCCCGATTAGCGACGCCGGATCCAATGAACTTGGCCGTATTTTTCCCGTGCCAGGGCTTCCCCTCGACTCATTTCATCCGGTGTGAGGGTGGAAGTCTCCACGGGGCCGCAGGTCGCGCTCAAGGCCCGTGCCAGGGGCTCCGGCTGGGTGGGCAGCGACGTCACGAATTCGTCATGACGCCGGGCGCCCCGGTAGTCGGGGCGATCGGCGGGTTCGCGGATGTAGCGGCTGATGGCGGCGGCATCGGCACGGTAGAGGAGGGTGCCGTGGTGGAGCAGGGCGCGGCGACGACGACGCTGGGCGTTGCCCGAAACCTTCAAGCCGCCGATGGCGATATCGGAAATGCCCTGGTGGGATGCTTCGATGCCCAGCGTGGCCAGGGCGGCGCAGACCTTGCCCAGGATGAAGCGGTAGGAGGCGTGGAGGGAGGCCACCTCGGGAAAGGACTCGTAGGTCAGGAATAACGCGTAGTTGAAGGAGCCGGGCCCCTGGAGCACGCAGCCGCCCGCCGTACAGCGCCGCATGATGGGCACGCCATCGGCCACGCAGTGGGGCTCGTTGACCTCCTCCGCGAGCACCTGGGCCGTTCCCAATACCACGAAAGGGACGGGGCTCTCCCAGAAGCGCAGCGTGTCGGGCTGGCGCCCCTGCTCAACTTCGTCCAGCAGCACCTCTTCGAGCGCAAGGTTCGTTGCGGGGTCGGGGTGGCTGTAGTGGATCAGGCGCATGGGCGGGACTTCCAGGACCGATACGACGGATAGGACTGATGGGGGCGATAAAATCGGTCCTATCGGTCCTATCCGTCCAATCTTCTTCTTACAAACACGCGCAGTTCAGGTCTTTTGCGGCCTTTACCTCGTCCAGGCGACCCACGGGCGTCGTCACCGGGGCGGCGTTCAGGCTTTCGGGATCGCTCTTGGCCTTTTCCGCGATCAGCAGCATGGCGTCGCAGAAGGCGTCCAGCGTTTCCTTCGACTCTGTTTCCGTGGGCTCGATCATGATGCACTCTTTGACCGTAAGCGGGAAATAAATCGTGGGCGCGTGGTAGCCCATGTCGAGGAGGGCTTTCGCGATGTCGATGGCGTGAACGCCCAAATCGGCCTGGGGCGTGGCGCTGAAGATGCACTCGTGCATGAAATTGCCGGGGAAGGCGGGCTTGTAGGCGTGCTTCAGCTTCGCGTAGATGTAGTTGGCATTGAGCACGGCGTTGCGGCTGACTTCCTTGAGGCCCGCATCGCCGTAGTGGCGCAGGTAGGCATAGGCGCGCACGGCGATAAGGAAGTTGCCAAAGAAGGCGGCCACGCGTCCGATACTCTTTTCCGGCGCGGCCAGCGTGAAGCCCCCCTCCGCCTTCACGACCCGAGGTCCGGGGAGGTAGGGCAGGAGGCGCTCACCCACGCCCACGGGTCCGCAGCCGGGTCCGCCCATGCCATGGGGTGTGGCGAAGGTCTTGTGCAGATTGTAGTGCATTACGTCGAAGCCGAGATCGCCAGGGCGACACTGGCCCACGATTGCGTTCAGGTTTGCGCCGTCGTAGTAGAGCAGGGCGTCCTTCGAGTGGGCGAGGGCCGCGATCCTGGCTACATCTTTCTCAAAGAGGCCGTGGGTATTCGGGCAGGTCATCATGATGCCGGCCACGTTGTCCGTAAGGGCCTTTTCAAAGGTGTCCAAGTGGATCGTGCCGTCCACGTCCGACGGGATTTCAACGACTTTGAAACCCGCCATCACCGCGCTGGCGGGATTGGTGCCGTGGGCGTTGTCGGGGATGATGATCGTGTCTTTGTGGGCGTTGCCCTTGTCCTTGTGATAGGCCGCCATGAGCAGCGTGCCGGTCAATTCGCCGTGGGCCCCCGCGATGGGCTGGAGGCTGGCGGCCTTCATGCCCGCGACTTCCGCGAGCTGGCGCTCCAGCTCATAGATCAGCGCATAGGCGCCCTGGACGTTGCCTTCATAGACCGAGCTAGACGAAAAGTGGGGGTGGAGACGCGCCATGCCCGGTTCGGCAGCCGCCACTTCGGCAATCTTCGGGTTGTACTTCATCGTGCACGAGCCGAGCGGGTAAAAGGTGTCGTCGATGCCCACGTTGCGCTGGGACAGGTGGGTGAAGTGACGCACCACATCGATTTCGGCCATTTCCGGGAGTGCGGCGTCTTCCTTGCGGCAGAGATCGGCGGGAAGACTGCTCTGGGGCACGTCCAGCGCGTCCAGCGTGATGGCGCGGCGACCGGGCTTGGACTTTTCGTAAATCAACTGCATGACGCGGTCTCCAGCGCCTTGGCGAAGGCGTCTATTTCTTCTTTCGTGCGCTTTTCGGTGACCGCGATGAGCAGGTCGTTCTCTTCACCCGCGCCTACATCGGCCAGAGGCAGACCGGCGACAAAACCGGCGTCGAGCATCGCAGCGGCAACCGTGCGGGCGCTCTTCGGAAGGCGTACGGCGAACTCGTTGAAGGTCGGGCCCTCGTTGAGAATCGTGGCGAAGCCAAGCTGCTTCTTCAGGTACTCCGCCTTGGAATGACACGCGATGGCCACGTCTTTGAAGCCTTCTTTGCCCCAGAGGGAGAGGTGAATCAGGGCGCGGAGCGCACACAGGGCCTGGTTCGAGCAAATGTTGGACATGGCCTTGGTGCGGCGGATGTGCTGTTCGCGCGCCTGCAAGGTGAGCACGAAACCGCGCCGTCCGTCCTTATCCTGGGTCTCGCCCGCAATACGTCCGGGCATCTTGCGCACGTGATCCTTGCGCGTCGCCATGATGCCGAGGTAGGGGCCGCCGAAACCGAGGGGCAAGCCGAGGGACTGGCCTTCGGCGATGGCGATATCCGCGCCCATCTCGCCCGGTGTCTTCAGCAGGCCCAGAGAAACCGGGTAGAAAGAAACCACGAGCAACGCACCGGCGGCGTGGCATTTTGCCGCCAGATCGGTGAAATCCGCCACGGTGCCGAGGAAGCTGGGATTCTGCACGATCACACAGGCGGCGTCCGTCGGGTCGTCGCCGGTGACGATGTCGAGTTCCAGATTGGCGGCGTGGGTTTCAAGCATTTTCCGGTAGACCGGGTTCAACGAGGGATGAACCACGATCTTGTTTTTCCGAGCGATGCGGACCGACATCGTCGCCGCTTCGAATACCGCCGTGCCGCCGTCGTACAACGACGCGTTGGCGAATTCCATACCCGTCAGGCGACACATGGCCGATTGGTACTCATAGATGCTCTGGAGCGTCCCCTGAGAAGTTTCAGGCTGGTAGGGCGTGTAGGCTGTGTAGAACTCGCTACGGCCCGAAAGGGCATCCACCGCCGCCGGGATATAGTGGTCATAGTAGCCACCGCCGAGAAAGGAGGTGTGGTCCACGCGGTTTTGACCGGCCAGCGACGCGACGTGATTGCGCACCGCCATTTCCGACATGCCCGCGGGGATATCCCAGGACTTCATGCGCAGGGCTGCGGGAATGCTGCCAAAGAGCGCCTCGACGGAATCAACCCCGATGGCCGCCAGCATTTCCCGCTGGTCGGCTTCGGTTGCGGGGATCCAACTCATGAAATTACAAGCTCCTGCGCGGGCCGGTCCAGGGGAGCGGGCCGCAGCCGTCCAGCAGGACGGCGGGTGGGTGATACGGTCAGGCGCCGCAGCGCGCCTGTGCCGTGAACAATAGGGATGGGAAGGTACTCGGGGAGAAAGTCCCGCTTTATCAGGAGCAGGATTCCACGTAGGTCCGGTAGGCGGAGATATCCATCAGCGCGTCGAACTCGATGATATCGACTTCGTTGAGCTTGAAGAACCAGCCTTCGCCGTAGGGGTCTTTGTTGACCAGCTCGGGGCGGGATTCCAGAGCGTCGTTTACCTCGGAAATCCGACCGGACACGGGCGCATAGATATCGCTCGCGGCCTTGACGGATTCCACCACGGCGGCTTCTTCGCTGGCCTCGATAACCCGCCCGACCTCAGGGAGTTCCACATAGGTGATGTCGCCCAACTGGGACTGGGCAAAGTCCGTGATGCCGACCACATACTGGCCGTTCAGTTCGGCAATCCATTCGTGCTCTTCGGTGTACCTGAGGTTTTCTGGGTTCATGGTCATTCATTCTCCGCTTTTCGACGATATTTCAGGCAGGGCCGGGTGCGAGAACCCGACCGGGGCCGTTGAATGCATTCGGTGCTTGGATACTACCATGGCGCTATTCCCCCTTGGCAAGCGCATTTTTCATGGTTCGCTCTTAAAATACTTTCCGGCACGTTCCCGCGGCGTAAATCGGCAGGGGGGCCGTCTCAATGGGCAGGTCGCGCGGGCCCGCCGTCAGGGCGATTCCGGGCTCCGACAGGGACTTCGGGAGATCCGCGAGGCCCACGCCGACACCCACACTGGGGCCGAAGGTGCCGCTGGTGACCTTGCCGACGACTTCGCCGTTGTGCTTGATCTCGAAGCCATGACGCGGGGCGCGGCGGTCCATTGATTTGATGGCGGTCAGCACCGTGTGATCGCCCTTGTCCCGCTGGGCTTCCAGGGCGGCCTTGCCCACGAAGTCTTTGTCCCACTTGACCATACGGTCCATGCCGGACTCCAGGGGGGACTTGTCCGGAGCCAGATCTTCGCCATTGAGGGGGTAGCCCACCTCGGTGCGCAGGGTGTCGCGCGCGCCCAGGCCGCAGCAGGCCACGTCGGGGTGGGCGGCCAGGCGCTCCCAGAGCGGCACGGCCAGGGCATTGGGTACGAAGATCTCATAGCCCACTTCGCCGGTGTAGCCCGCACGGGTGACCACGATCTCCTGGCCTTCCCAGGTCATGCGGGCGCCGTTCCAGTATTTCAGGGGGCCGACGGCCTCAAAGCCGCTCGCGAGCATGATATCCCGCGCCAGGGGGCCCTGAATGTCGATTTTCGCCGTAGCGTCGCTCACGTTTTCCACGCCCGGAATGGAACCGATAAGGGCGTGGACCTCATCGAGGGGGCCGGCATTGGTCACGAGGTAAAGTTCGTCATCGGCCAGTTTCAGGCCCACGCAGTCGTCGATTACACCGCCTTGTTCGTTCAAAATCGCGCTGTAGCGGCAGAGACCGAGGCGGAGGTTGATCATATCGCTGAACACAAAGCGGTCGAAGGCGGCGATCGCCTCAGCCCCCTTCAAGACGAATTCGCCCATGTGGGAACAGTCGAAAAGCCCGGCTTTCGAGCGGGTGTGGAGGTGTTCTTCGATGATGCCCGCAAATTGGACCGGGAGCGCCCAGCCGTGGAAATCCACGACCTTCGCGCCATACTGGGCGTAGCTGTCGTGCAGGGGCGTCTGTTGCATGGGTCACGGCCTCCGGGAGGGCGCACGGGCGGCAGGGGGGCCGCCTGATTGCCATCCCACGGTAAAAAAAGGGATCAAATCAGCAAATGTTCAGGGCGCCCAGGCGAACGGCATTGGGAAAGGACCCGCCGCTTCACCGTGGTTGGGCCCACGTATAGCTCGCCAGTCACGGCGGGAAAACCGCCATACTTTGCCAGAAATGGCACTGGGAATCAAGAATTGGGCCCGGCAAGGAAAGAGGGCCTCGCCCGCCGGAACTGGGAAATCTTCGTTTGCCGCCAGCATGAAACAAACTTCCGGGGACACGTCCGACAGCCGGACACGAAAAGCATACTTCGCCCAGGGGGAGGCGCGCGTGAGTCCGTTGCCGAAAAGTACGGATCTGTGGGCTGTGCGCCCAGCGTTTCCTATTTGCCGAGCTTTTTGTCTGCGTACTTGACGATACTCTTCTCTAACGTGGCGGACTTGGTGTTGACCATATCCATGATCTCTTTAAACAATTCTTTGAGCTCTTTTTCCAGTTCTTTGTTGGCCATCACAATGCCTTTCGATCTAGATTTCGGGACAGCGGCCTCCGCCTGCACGCATGGCGCGACGCCAACGTGAAGCCGTCGTGAGCAACGATGGATCGACGCGTCCCTTACTTGCCATCGGCCTTCTTGTCGATATAGGCAACCAGATTCTTTTCCATCTGGGCAAGCTTCTTATTCGTGTAGTCCATAATCTCCTTCGCGAGCGCCTTCATTTCCTTTTCGAGTTCTTTGTCAGCCATGGGAATACCCCTTTTGTTGGTTGAAGCGGTCATACTCCGGGCGAGCCGCTCGCCCGTGCGGTTTTAGAGTAGCCGATTCTCCACCATGCCTACAAATGTGAACTGTACACGCCGCCCTGCTGCCCGACGAGTCCCCCGCCCACTACTGGTCGGTGGGGATGATGAGCATATTCGACCGGGCATCGGCGCGGGCCGAAACGGTTACAAGCCCCGCCGAGGCCAGGGCGGCGTAAGCAAAAAATTGGCGGCGGTCCATACGGGGGCGAGCGATCTTCTGCATGCGGATTTTCCTGGTCACGTTAAGCGACGGGGTACGGTGCTCAGGGTAACTCGAGCCGCCTGGTGACGCGGTATCGTGCCGGGCAACAGGATAACGCAGGGGTGAGGATGTTTTCGAATGCGGTACCAACTCGAATGCTCGAATTGCCGGAGCAATTTCAACTATCATTTGATAAGCGACAAAAGGCCCCCACCATACTTTATGAAGGCACGCGATAATATGAATCCTGCGAATGATGAGGCCCCCGAATTAGATTCCCCGGCAAAAAACGCAGCCTACAATCCCGATGAATACAAAGTCTGGCCGGGAGCCATCTGGCCCCGCGCCCTGATACTAGCCGTGGTTGGCTTCACGTATAGCTGTGTCCTGGGTCTGATGGGGGCTGGATTGACCGGGGCTGGCCACGGTTGGGGTGGTGGCGCGGGGGCATCAATTCTCCCCCTGATCCAAGTTCCCCTGCTTGGTGTGGCGTGGGCGTACCGCCAATCTCGCATTGGTTTTTACCTGTCCATTATCCTGCTCATATCGGCGGCCGCCAACGATCTATTGTTGCTGTTACTCGGCCTACCGTCACCGGACATCTTTGAGCGAGTTGGGGGAATACTTGCGTTGTGGGGAATACTTTTTGTTTCGTGGCAGCTTGTCGCGGTTCTGGTATGGTATGTGGGTTTCAAGTCGCTGCCGGAATAGGGTAGCGCGGACCCTGCATCGTTGAGATTCGAGTCACCTGGTTCGAGCGTTCTTTTCGGCTTTACCGGAGAATTCTTCCAAGCGTTGTTCGCGGCAATACGAAAACCTGAACCACAAAGAACTTAGAGGGTGCAAAGGAGGACTTATTATCGTTCTGTTTGCGTCCTTTGAGGTTAAATAACTTTTTCCCCTGAACCACGCTCAAACAAAGATCCTCGAGGACTGGCTTGAGGTAATTGAGAGTGTATCGCCGCAGGGTACGCTCCTACTCCAGCTCAAACAACCGCACTTCCCAGGGCTTGAAGTCCGCCGTGAACTCGCTGGCGCCCGTCGCGATCTCCGCGCCAGTATAGGCATCGCGCACCGTGGCCGGTGTGCGGAGGCGAATGGTTCTCGGCCCGGCATCCCCGCTTGCAGCCAGGGTCAGCCACGCGCCGCTGGCGTAGACCTGATCCTTCGGGTTGTCGCTGTAGAGGTGTACTCCGGCCGCCGAGGCGATTTCGCGCAGGTAGGTCGCGGGCAGAGGGACGCGACTCGAATAGACCGAGCGCCAGCCTTCCCGGCCCGCGTTACCCACCACGGCCACGGTACCGTCGGCTGCCTGCGCCGCGAATTGCTGGCCCTGCATGGGCGGAATCTCCACCGAGGCGCCGCTGGCCAGAAGGGGCGCCGCGACGACCTGATCGGCGGTGACGGATACTATCGGGATGCCCGTGAGGGCCTCCATCGCCGCTGCGCTTCCCGGTGTGCCCGGCTCGGCGAAATAACCCGGCGCATAGAGCCACAGCACTGTTCGCCCATCGCGAAGAATCGTCTGGGACAGCACATCGCGCTGGGGGCGGTCGAGCTTGAAGGTATTGGCCATGATCACGAGCTTGTATTGCGCCGGGTCCACGCGCCCGAGATCGGAAAGGAGCATGGAATCATAAGGCGCGACGAAGGGCAGTTCGGCGAGCTGCTCGATGAGCACCTTGCGCACGAGTGGATCGCGAAACTTCAGGTAGTGCATGGAGTCTTCATCGAAGACCACGAGGATCTGCGCGGTGGATCGCCGATCCCGCCCGAGGGCCGCCTCGCGGATCTTCCGCTGCTTGGCCACGTGCGCCAGGATCGTCGGGTCGTCGTAGTAGCCGCCGTGAAGGTCGAACCAGGCCATGTTCACGCCGTTGGCCAGGGCATTGCCCAGCTCCCGGCCCATCATCCATGTGAACTCCTCCGCTGTGTCCGTCACCGCGAGCACATCGATCCACGGGGCCAGCGCGGCCTTGTCCTTGTCGAGGATCTTGAAGCTCGCCGGGTCAAAGTCGTTCCAGAAGAGTTTCCCGTGCTGGCGCAGCGAGAGCAGCGGCGCGCGGAAGCAGCTCTGGCCACCTTTCAGGTTGCGCCGGTGGTAGCTCGCGGGCGCCATGATGAAATCGAGGTCCGGGCATTCCATCAGCCTGCCCAGGGCCAGGTGCCCCGCGTCTTCCGCGAGCTCGGCAAATTCGAAGGAATAGGCGTAGAAGCCCCCGACCACTTTTGTGTGACCCGTCTTCTCTTTCACCACCCCCGCAAAGTACGCGATGGTGTCCGCCATGATGTCCGACCAGAATCGGTGGAAATCGATGACATGGGCCTCCTTCACCGGATCGCGGAACGTCGCGTCCGCCGCGCCGTAGCGCTCCTCCTTCGTGGGGATGGCCGCCGTGTCCAGCGTCGCATCGGGTTGGTGCCACGCGGCGTGCAGGGCCTCGTCCGTGCCATAGCGGGCCCGGAGCCACCCGCGCCACGCCTTCACCATCGGCGCGGAGTAATCCCCCAGCTCGGGCGTGTTCATGCTCCAGTGATACCACTCCTGCGTCTTCTGCCCCGTCACTTGATAGCCGATGACCCGCGCGCCATAGTCGGACTGCGCCACGTGATCGATGAGCACCTCGATGACCCGCTTCATGTCGGCACGCCACACGTCCGACGCGATGGAGGGCAGCTCCCCCGGGCGCGGCAGGGCGAAGAGCTTCTCGCCGAAGGTCGTCTCGCCATTGCTCAGGCGCAGCAGCTCCTCCGGGTGTTGCGCGGACCACCACGCCGGCGTGTCCATGTACAACTGGATCATCAACTTCGCCTCCGGCCCGCCCGCCGCCAACACCGCCCGCGCGGACGCATCCAAGTAGGTGAAATCGAAGCGATCCGGCTCCGGCCACACCGTGGGGGTATAGCCATAGAGTCCGCCAAGGTCGATCACGAAGGTGAAGAAATCACAGCCCGCGCCGCCGAAGCCGTTCACATAGCGCGTCAACTGCGCGCTCGGTTTCGCCGGATCGCCCACGCCCACATAGGTCATGTACGAAGCGCCGGGATGGGCCGCGCCGTTGATCATCAGCACCGGAGCGCCGCCCGCCTCGCCCACGCCCGAGGTGATCTGGGCGTGGGTCGGCGCGGCGAAGAAGGTCAGAAAAAGCGCGACGGCGCACCTGCGGAATGCTGTTGGGACTGGCGAGATGGCGCCCATGAAAGTAATCCTTTGCTGACAGGTGGAGGAAGGCGCCCTTCAATCTATGACAGGGCGTGCCCGAAAGACAAGATGCCCCCGCCGAACCACGCCAGCCAACCGATAGTCCACAGGGCCATTTTCAGCACGCGCGCCCATCTAAGATCCGGAAGTCGAAGAAACTGGGCCGCGAACCCAATCGCGAGGACGGGTCCGCAATACATCATGACGGAAAGCGAGAAGCTCAGACAGCAATCCTGAAATCCCCTGGAAATCGCCCCGGTGAGCGGCCCCGTGATCGTGCCCAGGGTGGTTTGGAACACACGAGCGCCATGGTCGGGTCCGTCATCCACGCCTGAATTGGTGATAAGAAACGTCACAAGTGTAAACACGGCCAGCAAGCCTGCGAATACGAGCGCCTTTGACTTGTTTGGGCTTTTCATAAGAACGCTGGCTCCTCTGAGTTTCTGTGCCGGGGCGAAAGCTATGGGTACTTTGATGGTTTTTGTATGTCAATGGCAAGTGCGACGTGGAACTTCTTGCGACAACGCGCCGGTCAGATCGGCTTCACTCCAGTAGATGATGAGCTCGTACGTAATCGACAGTTGATACTCCAGGATTGGTTGGCTCATTGCCGTGTTCACAAGCTCGCGACACCACGATTTTCATTCAAGAGGACGCGCAAGGCTGGGAGCGCAGGCGTCCGGCCTGCATTACGCACCAGTGATGCACGTCGCGCCGCCAACCGTAAGCGGAGCCTCGTCGTACTTTCATGTGCCTGCGGCACATGATGCAGGCGAGACGCCCGCGCTCTCAGCCTTGCGCATCGTTCTTACAGCAAGGCATCGTGACGTTAGTTCAGGGGCGCCAGTTCACTCGTATGACGAAAGGTCAAGTTCCAAGGCCTTTGCGCGAATGCCACATATGTATCAACAGCGTCTGACATACCAGCGTCGGCGTGTCGAAGCCGCCTTCGGTGATGATGTCGGCCACTTCTTTCGGTGGGGCGACGGCGACGTGCTCTTTCAGGGCCGTTCGGTATTGATCGGCTTGTTCGTCACTGGAACCGTTGTATTTCTGGAGTGCGATCCAGGCCTCGAAGTTCGTTGTTCCGGGTTCGCCGGCGAGGTCGGCGGTGACGAGGTGTCCTTCGGGCTTGAGGCGTGCGGCGATGTCCTGAAAGTAGTTGACGCGCTTCTGGCGGATGAGCACAAACTGGGACACGAGGATGGAGGTGGCGGCGTCGAAGGGTTCGGCGTGGGGGAGGGCGTCGAGGTAGCCCTCGTGAAAGGTGCAGCGGGCGTTGATCCCGGCCACGGCGGCCTTTTCGCGGCAGCGGTTGAGCATGGCGGGGGCGGGCTCGACGAGGGTGAAGGTCCAGCCGGGGAAGGCGTTGGCGAGGTAGAGCAACTCCGCCCCGGTGCCCGCGCCAACGGAGAGGATGCGGGCGTTCACCGGGAGCTCGGCGAGCAGGCCGCGCATGGCAAGATGAAGGGCGTCTTTAAAGGGGGCAAGTCGGGCGAAGCGCTCGTCGTAGGCCGCGGCGTGCTCTTCGTCGAAGGCGGGTCTGAATGGTTTGTCGGACATGGTGCTTTTCCTATTGTTTGTCTGTGTTACGTGCCGGTTCGAGTGTCCGCTCCGGCATGAAGTCCCATCACCCGCAAGCTGTTGGCCGCCAGAGGCGGCCCGCGTGCGGGTGGCACCCGTCGGGTTCGCCAATTGCGCGGGCCTCTTTATACTTCTCGCGGTGCGTCAGTCTCCATACCCCTTCCACACATACTCCAGCGCGGTAGGCAGCAATTGCTGCTTCACGATCCCCTCGCAGTGCTTCGCGTTCTTCGCGAAGACGTACTGGTAGTCGTAGCCCTTTGCGGCCAGTGCCTGGGCCATGCGGTTGTTGGCTTCGACCCAGTCGTGCATGTCGTCGCGCTGGACGTTGGGGTTGAGGAGGTCCTTGTCGCCGACGTGCATCCAGATGCGGAGGGGCTTCTTTTCGCTCTGGGGGATGAGGGTCTGGTGGAAGCCCCAGGCGCCCATGGGCGTTTCGGGGTTCCAGGGCCATTGCTGGTTCACGTAGGTGCCGGAGAAGGTGAGGACGCGGCGGTAGAGGTCGGGACGGTACCAGGCCATGATCATGGCGCAGGAGCCGCCGGAGCTGCAGCCCATGGTGGCGCGGCCTTCGGGGTCTTTGGTGAGCTTCACGTTGCATTCGCGCTCGACGAGGGGAAGCACTTCGGTTTCCACGAACTCGGCGTAGAGGCCCGACATGGTGTCGTACTCCAATCCGCGCTGGCTGCCCTGGGCGTCGCCGCTGCCGTTGCCGATGGAGATGGCGACCATCGCGGGCACGCGCTTCTGGGCGATGAGGTTGTCCAGGGCGGTGAAGAGCATCGTGTCGGGGCCGTCGGCGCCCACGATGAAGGGAGCTTCGGTCCCGGGGGTATAGCCTGCGGGAACATAGACGGCGACCTTGCGCACATAAGGCGCCGGGTGGCTTGTGGTGACAATGAGCTTCGCCTTGTTCTCGGGATCGGGCGTGCCGAAGGTGTCCTTCTCCCGCGCGATGCCGGGGTAGATCTCGCTGTCCTCCGAGCGCATGGTGAGTTCGTGAATCGTGCCTTCCGGGATGCCCTCCTGCACGATCATTTCCGGCGCTGGAGCATGGGTCGGTCCGATGATGAAGTTGCCGTTCGCGTCGGAGGGCGGCACCGCGCCGTCGGGCAATTCCGTTGCGGGGATGGAAGGCGCGCGCACGGGCGGCTCGGGTCGCGGCGGCGCGGCGAGGGCCATGGTGGCGGTCAGGCTCAACGAAAGCGTGATGATGGCGCGTGTCATTTGCATTGGGGGCTCCTTGCCGTCTTCGAAATGCCTTGCATGGGGGATTTGATCACTGTAGCACAAGGGCGGGGGAATGGAGAATAGTGAATGAACTCGTGTGTCACATGTCATTCCTCCAGATTGCCCGCACATGAGGCTGGTCCATCTCGCCTATCTGTGCTACGCTGTTCCTGGTGACCTATAACTTGAGGAGATATCGCCCCATGACCAGGAATTCGCGTTTGACTCGTGCATGCCGCATGGCGACCGTCGTCGCATGGATCCTCGTTTCTACGGTGGCACACAGCGCTGAGACCGCCGAAGCAAAACGTCCTTTGAATGTGCTGTTCATCGCCATTGATGATCTGAACGACTGGCCGGGCTTCCTTGGGGGCAACCCCCAGGTGAAGACGCCGAATCTGGATCGTCTTGCGGCCCAGGGCACGGCCTTTACGCGGGCCTACTGTGCCTCGCCCCTGTGCAATCCCTCGCGGACGGCGCTGATGACGGGTATTCTGCCTTCGCGATCCGGCGTCTATGAAAACAACCAGGATTGGCGCACGAGCCCCATGTTGCAGCAGGCGGTGACGCTGCCGCAGCACTTCATGGCCAACGGCTACACGGCCATGGGCAGCGGGAAGATCTACCACGGGCGTTATCCGCACGCCGCTTCATGGGACGCGTTTTGGCCGTCGCAGGAAAGGAATTCTCCGAAGGATCCGGAGCCTCCCCAGATACCCTGGAAGGCGGGCGCGGCGGCGGTGACCCACTTCGACTGGGGTCCGCTCGATGTGGCGGATTCGGACATGGGCGATGGGCAGGTGGTCGAGTGGGTTGGCAAACAGTTGGCGGCGCCGCAGGATAAACCCTTTTTCCTGGCGTGTGGCCTTTTCAAGCCCCATCTCCCGTGGTACGTCCCGCAGAAGTATTTCGATATGTATCCCCTTGATGAGATCGAGTTGCCCCGGGTGAAAGCGGGCGATCTGGATGACGTGCCCCCGCTGGGTCGTGCGGCGGCCAAGCCCAATGGCGATCACAAGCGCGTGCTGGAAACCGGCAAGTGGAAGGAGGCGGTGCAGGCCTACATGGCGAGCATTGCCTTTACGGATGCCTGCATAGGCCAATTACTCGATGCCGTGGCGGCGAGCCCGCACCGGGATAACACCCTTATCGTGCTTTGGTCTGATCATGGCTGGCACCTGGGTGAGAAGGAGCACTGGCGCAAGTTCACCCTGTGGGAAGAGGCCACGCGGAATCTTCTCGTCTTTGCGGGCGCCGGCATCACGCCGGGGCAGCGATGTGACGTGCCCGTGGGCCTTATCGATATCTACCCCACGCTGACGGAGCTCTGCGGCCTGCCCGCGCGGGAAGGTATCGACGGGCTCAGCCTCGTGCCCCAGTTGCGCGATCCGTCCGCAACACGGGAGCGGCCCGCGTTGACGACCTTCGGCTACAACAACCACGCGGTGCGCACGGCCAAATGGCGTTATATCCGCTACAGCGATGGCACGGAAGAGCTTTACGATCACGACAACGATGAAATGGAATGGACCAACCTTGCGGGTGACGCGCAGTACGCGGCGTTGAAGGACGAATTGGGCCGCTGGATGCCGAAGGAAAATGTCCAACCTATCGCGAGAGCGGACGTCAAGGAGCAGGGACAGGAGTGAGCGCGTCGGGGCCACCGCTCGGGGGCATCCCATGACCACTATGAAATTGAACAGGAACACAAACACAGCCGTTCAGGGAAGGAAGTCCGCATGTCACTATTTCGACGGGGGATGAACGCAGGGCTTACAGGAATTATGATTGCCGCCGCCGGATGCGCAACGGCCCCCGGAACGGCCCACTTACCACCGACCTCGGCACACATCGCGCCGGCGCATGATGGCTGGCCGTTGTTGCCGGTCCCGCGCACGATGGAGGTGGGTGGATCCGCCGCGGGCCTCGACCCGGCCGGTGATCTGGAGTTGGACGCATTTCCCCCGGTGTTGGGCGGGGCGTTGGCGGACGCCATCCATGCCTTTCCCCGGGCGAAGGGAAGGACGCTTCAGTCGCGGCGACACAGGATAGCCATCGACCCCGCCCGTGTGCCCGGCGCCCAGGGCTATGAGATTGTCATCGCCGCTGGAAGGGCAGGGGCCGAGCTGGCGGTGACGGCCCATGACGAAGCCGGGTTGTTCTACGCCGCGCAGACGCTCCGGCAGTTGGCGACGCTATCGCGGGAGCGCGGTGAAATCCCGCTGTGCCGCATCGCCGACCATCCCGATTTTCCCAACCGTGGCGTGATGCTCGATGTGGCCCGGGACAAGGTCCCGGAAATGAAGACGTTGTATGAACTCGTCGACCTCTTCGCCTCGTGGAAGTACAACCAACTTCAGCTTTACACCGAACATACATTTGCGTACAAGGGCCACCACGCGGTGTGGGAAGACGCTTCGCCGATGACACCGGCGCAAGTTCGCGATCTGGACCGCTACTGCCGCGAACGCTATGTCCAGCTCGTGCCCAACCAGAACTCCTTCGGCCACATGAACCGATGGCTTTCCCGCCCGGAGTACGCGGACCTGGCCGAGACCCCGAACGGCTCGGATCTTTGTCCCGTGGATCCCCGGTCGATCGCTTTGTTGCGTTCCATGTACACGTTCATGCTGCCCAACTTTTCCAGCCCGTATTTTAACGTGGGCTGCGACGAGACGTGGAGCCTCGGCAAGGGCCGCAGCAAAGAGGCCGTCGAGCAGCGTGGCGTCGGTCGGGTGTATCTCGAATTTCTGTTGCGCATCCGCGACGTCGTGCAGGAGAACGGCAAGTCCATGCAATTCTGGGCCGATATCATCAATAATCACCCCGAGTTGATCCCTGAACTGCCCAAAGACCTGGTCGCCATGGAATGGGGCTACGAGGCCAATCACCCCTATGCCGAGCATACAAAGCGTTTTCACGACAACGGCGTCCGCTTCTACGTGGTTCCCGGCACGTCCTCCTGGAACACGCTCCTGGGCCGCACGGAGAACGCACTCGGCAATATCCGTAATGCCGCGGAAAATGGGATCGCCCATGGCGGCGAAGGTTTCCTGATGACCGACTGGGGTGATGGCGGTCACTGGCAGTTCCAGCCGGTGTCCTATGTCCCCTTTCTGTACGGCGCGGCGCTAAGCTGGTGCTTCACATCGAACGAGGACCTCGATCCTGCCGCGATGGCCGATCGCTATGCGTTCTTCGATGCGGCCGGCGTGATGGGGAAGGCGGCCTGTGATCTCGGAAACGCATACAAGCAGACCGGCATGGAGTTTGGCAACAACACCGTGTTTTACATGTTGCTCCAGCACCGCGTGGAGAAGCCGCTGAATACGGATGGCTTTGAGCGACTCAAGGCCGAGGATCTCGACAAGACCATCGCCTTTATCGACAATGCGATAGCCCGTATCGAGGGCGCGGATATGAAAGGTCCCGATGCCGGGCTGATCAAGGCCGAATTCCAAATGAACGCGGCCCTGGCGAAATTCGCCTGCCGCCTGGGCGCTGCGCGTATCCGTGCGGGCGGTGTAGCCACCTCCGCGCTGCCGCCCGAACAGCGTCTCCAACTCGCCGCCGAACTGGAGCCGCTTATTCCCGAGTTCCGCCAGTTGTGGCTTGCCCGCAACCGCTCGGGCGGACTCAAAGATAGCGCCGGTCGCTTCGAGAGACTACTGGCGCTTCTGAAATGATAAGCCGGCAGAGAATGCCGATACCGCTTTCCTCCGTTGGCTTCTCGTACAAACCAAGTGGTTCGTCCACTCGCAAAGGGAGACAATTCGTTGTCCACGAACTATTGCCTCATCGTTAGCCTACGGACGACAGCACCGTGAAGTATACCTGTTCAATCCTCTTGGCGGCTTTGATTCTCGCAGCGGCTTCCGTGCCGAGCGAAGAAGTGCCGTACACCCAGACCCTGAACGTGGTCTACGCGGAACCCGATGGTGTGGGGCTTCTGCTTGATGTCTTCACGCCCCAGCCCGGCGCCGGCCCGGCAAAGCGTCTCGGTATCATCTGTGTCACCAGTGGCGCCTGGAAATCGGATCGGGGGATGATGGATGCCCACAAGAAGTTTGGCTTCTTTGATGTCCTCTGTGCCCACGGTTACACGGTCTTCGCCGTGCGCCCCGGCTCCCTGTCCCTCTTTACTGCGGATCAGATGCTGGCCCACGTGAAGACCGGCATCCGCTACGTGAAGGCCCACGCCGCAGAGTATGGTATCGACGCTGGACGCCTGGGCATGGTTGGCGCCTCGGCGGGGGGACATCTTTCGCTCCTCGCGGCCACTTGTTCCGAACCGGGCGATCCCGCCGCGGTGGATCCCTTGCTGCGCCTCGGCACGGAGGTGGCCGCTGTGGGCGTTTTCTGTCCGCCAACCGACTTCCTCGACTGGAACGGCAAGAAATACGGGCTCGATCTGATGCAGGGGCAACTCGTATTCCGCGATGGTCTGACGGGTAAATCGGACGAGCAAATCGAGGCGTCGGCCAAAGCGATCTCGCCGCTGCACCAGATCAAACCCGGCCTGCCGCCTTTTCTGCTTATCCACGGCGACGCCGATTCCCTTGTGCCCACGCAACAATCCATCAAGTTCGTCGAGGCGGTACAGGCCCAGGGAGGCGCAGCCGAACTCATCATCAAGCCCGGCGGCGACCACTCCTGGCCCACCGTGCGGGAAGAAATCGAGAAGATGGCCTGTTGGCTGGATCGGCAATTCGGACTTTCATCCGTGACGGTCGAATCACCGGAGGAATAGGGGGCTGCCGTCAGCCGAAATCCTGTGTTTACTGATCAGCCATTTCCCGCGAGGCCAAAGGTCTGGGCGAAGCGGCGGAAGAATCCGTCTTTCTGACCTTCCTTCGGGGTCTGTTGCTGGAGCAAGCGGCTTGCGATCTGGTTCATGCACTGCGAGACTGGCGCGTGGGGGTAAGCGATCATGAAGGGCTTGCTCTGCATAACGGCCTGGGACACGTGGGAATCCCGGGCGAGGTAGCCGAGGAAGGAGATGTTCTTCCCCAGGTAGCGCTGGGCCACGCCGGACATCTTGGTGTAAACCGCCTGCGCGAGGGCCGGGTTGGGTACCATATTGACCACCAGGCGCACCACGGTATCGGGCTGGTTCGCATAGAGGGTCTTGAGCATGGCATAGGCATCCACAATGGCGGGGTGCTCCGGCGTGGTGATGAGGATCACTTCGTCGGCGGCCAGGGAAAAGGCCACGGCATTGCGACCGATACCGGCCATGGTATCGAGAATGATGAAGTCGCTCTGGGCCTGAAGATCCTGCAAACCGCCCAGAAGGTTCTGGCGGCCGGCGTGGGTGAGGTCGGCGATCTTGGCGAGTCCGGAGGAGCCGGGCACGACGGAAATGCCGCCGGGGCCGCGCACGAGGATTTCGGCCATGGTTTTCTCGCCCTCGATGACATGCTCGAGATTATGGAGCGAACTGAGCCCGAGGAGCACCTCCACATTGGCCAGGCCCAGATCGGCGTCCATGAGGATCACCCGTTTGCCCTGGGCCGCCAGGGCAATGGCAAGGTTGACGCTGGTATTGGATTTGCCCACGCCGCCCTTGCCGCTGGTGATGGCGATAACCCGGGCCACATTGGCCTTGTTGCCCATCATGGTTCTGAGTCGTTGTGCTTGATCAGCCACGTTTAATACTACCTTCCAGAATCAGGTTCGCCATGACGGCGGGCGAGGCGAGGCAGATGTCGTCGGGCACGTTCTGCCCGGTGCTCAGATAGCTCATCGGCAGGCCGGATTCGGCCAGGACACTCAGCATCGCGCCGTACTGGCGTGTTTCGTCGATCTTGGTAAACAGCACCGAAGTGGGGGTGCAGCATTTGAAATTGGCCACAATATTACGCATGTCGTCGAGGGGCGTGCTCGCGCTCATGACCAGCATGGTCTCGTGGGGGCGGGCGGCGCGGAGGCAGTTCTTGAGCTCGTTAATCTGCTCAAGGTTGAACTGGCTCCCTCCGGCGGTATCGATCAGCACCAGATCATAGTCGCCGAATTCCTTCAGCGCCGCGTCCATGTCGCGCTCGTTGTGGACAACCCGCATGGGCAGGCCGATGATGTTGGCGTAGACCTTCAATTGTTCCGCCGCAGCCACGCGGTACGTGTCGGCCGTAATAAGGGCGACGCGGGAGCGCTCGCGCACGGCAAAGTGGGCGGCGAGCTTGGCCAGATTGGTGGTCTTGCCCACGCCCGTGGCGCCGCAGAGGGCGACGACGCGGCACTCACCCGCCTGGACCGCCAGACCGCCGGTGCCGTGGAGGATCTTCCGGATCTCCATGTGGAGGCGCTCGGCAAAGACGCGCTGATCGCGCATGATGGCCAAATCCGAGTTCTTCGTTACCGCGCCGATGAGCACAGCGGCTACCTTGCGGGAAACGCCCCGCTCAATCAGGGTGCGGTAGTGGGGGGCGAATTCCGAGGGCAGCCCCGCGCCGGGACTCTCGGCGTAGAGCACCTCCATCATTTCCCGGATTTCCTGGAGCTCGCGCTGCACCGCCGGGGAAGTCGTGGCGCTTTCCTGCTTGGGAAAAGGCAACACGGGGGAAGGGGCGGCCTGGACGCGCGGTGCGGCCAGCGCCTCCGCTCGGGGTGGCGCGGCTGGCGCTTCGCTCCGTGGGCCTGGCGCGGCGTTCATGCGCTGCTGGGCATCGCGGACAAGGCGCTCGAAATACTCCACCGTTTCCCCGGGCGCGTTGGCGGGCGCAGCGGTGGTTTTGCTGGCTTCGCCGTACTTGCGCAGCGCGGCGGAGCCCGGCGCACCGGGCGTGCGTACCTGGGCGGCAAGGGAATTCACGGGAACACAGGCGGTCAACTCGACCATTTTCCGGCCGAAGAGACCGAAAAAGCCGCCTTCGTAGACGTCGCTCGTGTTGATCACAAGGGCCTCGGGGCCGTATTGGCGGCGGACCTGGCGCCAGGCCTCGTCGAGGGTTCGGGCGCGTATCTTGTGAAATTGCTGGCTCATGTCATGCGCTCACCTGGCCGACACTCTCCAGGCCGACCGCCGGGTCTATCTCGTTATAAGACAGCACGACGACCTTGGGGATATGCCGCTCCACGATGCGCTTAAAATAGCGCCGCACCGGGGCCGAGGTCAATACGACGGGATCCTGCCCGCTGACCACGAGGGGCTGGAGGGCGGCGGCGCAGCGGGTGCTGATGGCGTCGGAGCGATCGGGCGGCACGGGGATATAGTCCCCCGTCTGGGCATTGTTCACCGCACTGAGAATCTCCTGCTCCAGTTCCGGCGCCAGGGTCACCACGCGCAGGACGTTCTCTTCGTCGCTGTAGGCCCCGCAGATCTCCCGGGCCAGCGCGTGGCGTACGTATTCCGTGAGTACTTCGGTGTCCTTGGTGCGCGGGGCATAGTCGCAGAGCACTTCCAGCACCATTTCCAGGTTGCGAATGGAGACGCGCTCGCGCAGGAGGTTGTGGAGCACCTTCTGGAGTTCGCCCATGCTCAGCAGCTTGGGCATGAGCTCTTCCACCACCGTTGGGGCGGATTCCTTGAGGTGGTTGACCAGCACCTGGGCGTCTTCGCGGGTCAACAGTTCGTCGGCATGACCCATGATAAGCTCGGTGAGGTGGGTCGCCACAACCGCCGTAGGTTCCACGATGGTGTAGCCCAGGCGCTCGGCCTTGTCCCGATCGCGGGAGGGCACCCACACCGCCTGAAGTCCAAAGGCCGGCTCCTGGGTCGGGTAGCCCTCGATCTCCTCTTCCACCAGGCCGGGGTTCATCGCCAGAAAGTGATCGGGCATGAGCTCGTAGGAGGCGATAACCGACTCGCGCAGTTTCACCTGGTACTCGTTGGGGCGCAGCCGCATGTTGTCCACAATGCGAATCACGGGCACGATAAAGCCCATCTTGGTCGCAATCTGCTGGCGGATCACCTGGATGCGGGTGAGCAGATCGCCGCCCTGTCCCGGATCGGCCATGGTGATAAGCCCGTAGCCCAGCTCGATCTTGAGGGAGTCCACCGTGAGGAGGTCTTCCGTTCGCGCGGGGGGGCGTTCCTCCGAGGCGATGGCCTTGCGCGTGGCCTCGGCTTCGGATTCGGCCTGGCGCTGGGTCACCATCTGGCCGGAGAAATAGGCCAGGATGCCGAGGAATATACCCACGGCGACAAAGGGCAGGGTTGGCAGGCCGGGCACCAGACCGGCCAGCACCAGCAGGCCGGCGGTCGCGGCCAGCGCCCGGGGCTGCTGGGTCAACTGGGTGCTGAGGTCCTTGCCCAGGTTCTCATCGGACACCGTCCGCGTCACGACGAGGCCGGCGGCAATCGAGATGATAAGCGAGGGCACCTGAGAGACGAGACCGTCGCCGATGGTCAGCGTGGTAAACAGAAAAAAGGACTGTCGGGCATCAAGGTCCATCATGTAGATGCCCACGCCGAAGCCCGCCACGATGTTGATGATCGTGATGATGAGGCCGGCGACGGCATCGCCGCGCACGAACTTCGTGGCGCCGTCCATGGCGCCGTAGAAATCGGCTTCGCGCTCAATATCGCGACGGCGCTTGCGCGCTTCCTGCTCGGTGAGAAGGCCGGCGTTCAGGTCCGAGTCCACGCCCATCTGCTTGCCGGGCATGGCGTCGAGGGTAAAGCGCGCGGCTACTTCAGAGATGCGCGTGGCGCCCTTGGTGATCACCACAAACTGGACGATGACCAGGATGGAGAACATGACAATACCGACGAAGACATTGCCGGAAGTTACGAAACTGCCAAAGGCGGCGACCACATTGCCGCCGTCGCCCTGGGCCAGAATCAGGCGCGTCGTGGCGATGTTCAGGCTCAGCCGGAACAGGGTCAGCATGAGCAGCAGCGCCGGAAAGACGGAGAATTCGGTCGGGCGCTGGATGTAGATGGTGCTTAGGAGCACCACGACCGACACGGAAATGTTGATGGTGAGCAGGACGTCGATCAGGACCGTGGGCAAAGGGATGAACACGATCAGCAGGATCGAGATAACGCCCGCCGCGAGGTAGAGGTCCTGGTTCTGTCCGAAGGCGGCCATCGCGCGCCGCTGGAAGGGTGCTGCCATGGCTTAGCGGCCCTCCCCGCCGGCCCACGCCGCCTCGCGCTCGCGGATCTTGTCCCGCCGCCGATCAATACGGTAAACGTAGGAGAGCACCTCGGCCACGGCACGGAAGAGATTCTCCGGGATGCCCTGGCCCACTTCGATGCTCTTGTATAGCGCCCGGGCCAGTTCCGGTTTCTGCACGATGGGGACATTGTGCTCCGTGGCGAGATCGCGGATGCGCTCGGCCATCTTGCGCGCACCCTTGGCGACGACGACGGGGGTGTCCATGTTGCCCATGTCGTAGCGCAACGCCACGGCGAAGCGTACGGGGTTCGTGATGATCACGTCGGCGCTGGGCACATCCTTCATCATGCGCTGCATGGCGATCTGGCGCTGGAGCTGGCGCACGCGCCGCTTGATCTGGGGGTCGCCCTCCATTTCCTTCGTTTCCTGACGCGCCTCCTGCTGCGTCATGCGCAGGTCCTGCAGGTGCTGCCAGCGCTGATAGCCGTAGTCCGCCAGGCCCAGCAGCACCATCACCAGGGCGATGCGCCACCACACGGCGTAGACCAGATCGCAGACGGCGTAGAGAATGGCCATGGGCGTCATCGCTTGGAGGACGACAAACTCTTCGACCCGGTTGCGGATGGCGAACCAGACCACGACGAGTACGAGCACCAGCTTGAGGACGGACTTTATCAGCTCGATGGCGGAGCGCAGCGAAAAGAAGCGCTGCATGCCGCTGATCGGGTCGATGCGGGAGAATTTCGGAACCAGCGGCTTCGAAGTCATCAGAAAGCCAACCTGGGCGACATTGATCAGCATGCCTGCGGCCAGCAGCACCAGGGCGACGGGCAGCGTGGCCAGGGCCACAAAGCGCAGGGCGCCCACGGTCAATTGCAGGGGCGTGGTCTGGTCCAGCGTGAGCTCATGGGCGTGGCCCAGATAGTAACGCGAAGCGTCCAGCATGGTGTCGAAACTCATCTGTCCAAAAAATACCAGGGCCACCAGGGCCACGGCCAGGGCGATGCCCGCGCTGAGATCCTGGCTCCGCGCGACATTGCCTTCTTCCCGCGCGCGCTGGATTTTTTGTCCGCTCGCCGGTAACGACTTTTCTCCGCCGGTATCTTCCGCCATGCGTCAGTCTCAGCCCATGCCCCGGATGAGCGTGTCCACCCGGATGAAAGTGCGGTCAAAGACGCCGTCCAGCAGTTGGACGTAGAGCCCGATGCTCAGGGCCACCACCATGAGGCCCGTGGCGATGGTGATGGGAAAGCCCACGACAAAAAGCTGGATCTGGGGAATGACCCGGCCGATGAGGCCCATGGTGACATAGGCGAGCATCATGGCGGCCGCCACGGGGGCGGCGATGATCAGGCCGTCAATGAACATGTCGTCGCCCCACCGGCTCACCTCCCACAGGAGGGCGGGCTCGGCCATGAAGCCTCCGATGGGGATGACATCGAAGGTGTGGACGAAGGCCAGGATCATGACATGGTGCAGATTGGCCACCAGCATGTACAGCACGGCCAGGATGAATAGGAAAAAGCCGAAGATGGGGAACTGGGTTTCCAGCGCAGGGTTGAAGACGTTCATCATGCCGAAGCCCGTCTGCAAGTCCATAATCTGGCCGCCCACCTGCACGGCGGCGAATACGAGGCCCACCACGAAGCCGACCATCACGCCGATAAAGAATTCGCCAATCGCCAGACCGGCATAACCCAGGACGGCGTCGGGCAGATCTTCCGCGAGCATGGGCAATGTGGGGGTGACAAGCATGGCCCCGAAAAAGGCCAGGCCGATCTTGGCCTGCAGGGGGAAGTTGCTCGAACCGAGCACAGGCGCCGATACCAGCAGCCCGGAAAAACGCACCATGACGAGTAGAAAGAGTTTAAAGATTTCTATCTCAGCCATCGCGCCATGCTTTCTTGATCGTCCTGCCGCACACACCCCGGGTGCCAGGCACCGGGCGGCTACGGTAACACCAGTGTATCGAAGCTGCCATACAAGTCGCGCACGAAGACCAGAATGACATCGGACATCCACGGAAGGAAAATGACAAAGGCTACCAGGACCACCACAATCTTCGGCACGAAGGTGAGGGTGATTTCCTGGATCTGCGTCACCGACTGAAAAATGCTGATGAGCAAGCCCACGACCATGCCGGAAAGAAGCATGGGCGCGGAGGCCAGCAGCGTCACAATCATGGCGCTTCGCCCGATGTCTACAATATCATCAACGGTCACGACATACACTCGCGAGGTGAAACGGGGGCTTCTGCTTTTTGACTGCGTTACCATACCACAACATGTAGGGCCTGTCAAGAGAAAGAGATTGTGTAACGCATTAAATTTCAATGCCTTGTGGGTTGTTGGGCGGAAGTCCGGATGGAATCGGCTCAATATGTAGTGTTGCTGCTCCGGGGCGACTCGGAATGCGGTTCGGACTGAATAATCTCTTCAGGAACCAAAGAATCGCGCAGGGTTGTGGTTTTCCCGCTTGAAACTTGGTTTCCCGGCCTGCCATGGCATACGATCCACCTTTCCATGCAGGCGCTTCACGTGCCATCCACGAACAGGATCCTTCCGTGCCCCAGAGTACCCCCACCCCGCCATCGCGCATGCAAGCCTTCAAGATGTTTGACCGGATCGCCCACCGCTATGATCTGCTCAACCGCCTCCTTTCCATGGGGACCGACGTGAGCTGGCGGAAGCGTCTGAACCGTCGAATTCCGGCCCGGCCCGGCCTCCATGTGCTGGATCTCGCCACCGGGACGGCCGATGTGCTGATTTCCATGCACGGCGCCTGCGCTCAGGTGAAATCGGGCGTAGGTCTGGATATGTCGGGCGGCATGCTGAAGTATGGCCGGCTCAAGCTGATCAAGCTGGGCTTGTTTGAAAAGTTCCGCCTTGTACGCGGCGATGCTACCTGTCTGGGGCTCGACTCGGAACAGTTTGACGCGGTCACCATATCCTTTGGCATCCGCAACGTGATCGACGTGCCCGCGGCCCTCGGGGAAATGCGGCGGATCCTGAAGCCGGGCGGACGCGCGCTGATCCTGGAGTTTTCCCTGCCGGCCAACCGTCCTTTTCGGGCCCTGTACCTCTTCTACTTCCGCAACATCCTGCCCCGCATCGGCGCACTCATCTCGGGTGATTCCCACGCCTACCGCTACCTCAACGAGACGGTGGAGACTTTTCCCTATGGCGAAGATTTCTGCAAGCTCATGCGCGATGCGGGCTTTGAGGGAGTGTCGGCAACACCGCTGACCTTTGGGATTGCGAGTCTCTATGAGGGGGAGCGGCCAGCCGACCGCTGACCGTCTGCTGAAGATGAGGTTGGAGGCGCTGGCAAGCGGGTAGGGTCCGCAGTGCGCCGGAATATGGCCCGCCATCGCCCGCCTTTGGAACAATGAGCGCGAGCCCGCGCCTCTGCTATCATGCCGGCGGAAGGAATCACCCATGAGCCCAATCGAAGCCCCCGACACGATCTGCCACCATCCGGAGCGCGCGCGCAACCTGTCGCTCGAATATATACTCGACTTTGTGCCCCCTTCGGCCGCCCGTATTCTCGACTGCACGGGCACGTGGGGACAGCGGGGACATCGCATCAAGTCGCGCGGCGCCCGCGAAGTGATCGGGCTCGTTGACGCCACCGCGGGCACGCCGGGACCCCACGAAGGATACGACGAGGTAGTTCAGGGTCCCCTCGATTTCGTCCAATTGCCGCGACAACGCTTCGACTGCATGATCTGCGGCGATGCCCTTGAGCGGCTGCGCAACCCCGAAGCGTTTCTTCCGCCGCTCCTGAAGTTGCTCGCCCCGGGCGGACTCTTTCTCGCCGCCGTGCCCAACATGCAGTACCACAAGATTGTCTGCGCACTGGCCGAGGGGCGCTGGGACTATGGCGAGCGCGGCGTTTGGTCCCGGGACAATCTTCGCTTCTATACGGCCCACGAGTTGCGCTGGCTGATGAACCGCGCCGGTGTTGCCCAGTGCAAGCTGGCAAGCCTGGTGGCCGACGCGCCCGGCGACTTTCCCCGGGATGAGGCGGGCTATGCCCGCGCGGGACGGCTTCGCATCGGGCCGCTGGGGGACGACGCCTACGCCGCGTGGCTCATTGAGTATTACCTGCTGCTTGCGGTTAAACCGGCCTGAGCGGGCGCGAACGCGCGTCTGGCCCCGGTGCGACGTGGTCCGGGGTTCTCGATCTCTTCTTGAATTTCTCACATTGTCTTGCGCGTGTCCATAATTCCCCGAATCCGTCGCTCCGTAAAATAGTCCTTTCCCATTTGGCGACCCTCGTGCTATAGTGCAGTGGAGAGAGCCAACCTGTCACGGGGCCATGCCCTGATCTGGGCACGTGCAAATCCAGATCCTGCATTAGATTGCGTGCGTTTCGTGGCGGGAACAATCGGGGGTTCCCCGCAGGGAGACGGCAGTTGAGTGCGAAGATCATCCATGTGCCTCGCCGCATGGTAAAGGAAGAGTGGGGTGGAACCGAGACGGTCATCGTCGAAATTTCCAGGAAGCAGAAAGAGCGCGGCTACGACCCGGAGATTTATACGTCACTTGCCCTTTCGGACCGGCGTTCCGAAGAGGTGTGCGGAATCGCCACCCACCGCTTCGGATATACCTACACCCGATTCGGTCTTTCCCGGGAAAACCGAAAACTGCTCGACAAGCGCGGTGGCGACCTGTACTCGTTCGCCATGTTCGTCAAGTTGCTGATCTGCAACAACGCCATGGTTATCCACCTCCACACCGCCGGTCGCGTTGGTGCGCTGGTTCGGCTCGTGGCGCGACTGAAGGGCATCCCCTACGTGGTATCCATCCACGGGGGCGCGATCGATATCCCGAAGGAACTGGTGGACCAGATCGTCAAGCCGCTGAAAGGGAGCTTCAACTGGGGCAAGCCGATTGACATGCTCCTGCGGAAGAATCGGGTGCTTGACGATGCGAGCGGTATCATTTGCCTGGGGGCCGGGGAGCAGAATCGAATGCAGGAAAAGTATCCCAACAAGAGGATTGCCTACTTCCCCAACGGTGTCGACCTGAACAAGTTTCGCTCCGGTTCGCGGGAGCATTTCTTACGCAAGCACGGCATTCCGGCGGATTCCAGGATCATTCTCTCCGTCGCCAGCTTCTACAGCCAGAAGAATCAATTGCTGTTGGTGAACAGCTTCGCGAAGCTCCGGCGCGAGGGCCAGAAAATGACCCTCGTGATGGTGGGCGTGGTCTACGATGACAAGTATTTCCGAGAAATCCTGGAGGCCATCGCCGAGCACAAGATCGCGGATTCCGTGGTGCTGATCCAGAATCTCGACTTTGACGATCCGGAGCTGTCTGACTGCTATGCGGCAGCCGATGTGTTTGTCCACACCAGCCGTTACGAAACCTTTGGCATCGTCATTCTGGAAGCCTGGGCCGCCGGTAAGCCCGTTATCTGCGCCCCCGTCGGCGGGATAAAGTCCTTCGTCGAAGATCGCGAAAATGGATTGTTTTTCGATCTTGAACAGCCAGACGACCTCACGGACAAGATGCGTATGCTCCTTAGCGATGAGGCTCTTCAGAAGAAGCTGGTGGAGAACGGCGCCCAGGCCGTTGAGAACTACAGTTGGGATGTGATCACGGATCAACTGCTGGCCTTTTACAGGGACGTGACGCCATGAAGCACGTGCTGATCCGGGATGATGACCTGTGTTACTTTTCTCAGCCGGAGCGCGTTGATGAAATATATGGATTCGCACTCGACGCGGGCCTGCCGGTAAACTTCTCGGTCATTCCCAAGGTAGACGCCAACGCCCGAACGAATTCCCGCGATTTCGGTCCCGGCACGTTTGAGCCCTTTATACCCCGGGAATATCAGGGGAGGGAAGAGTGCTTTTCCGTCCTGGATAATCCCGCACTTACGCGCTACCTGCGGGGAGCGCCTGCCGTGGAAATTCTCCAGCACGGCTTTTGCCACGGCGGCGCACCCGGTCGCTATGAGTTTGAATTGCCCGACAGGTCAAGCGCGGCGGAAAAGTTGCGCGCGGGTTCCGCGATCCTCCAGGAAGCCTTTGGCGCAACCCCCACGACCTTCGTCGCGCCTCAGGACAAGTACTCCCGTGCCTCCTTCCACGAGATCCTGAGAAAGTTTCAGATCTTCTCTCTGGGCTGGCTGGACCGCACGCGGCTCCCGGCCACCGTCCTCCCGGCCTACGCCTGGATGAAGGTGCGTGGGAGGAACGTGCTCCGATCGGGCGGGGCGTCATGTATCGAACATCCCGGCGTCATCTTCTCGAAGTTCAAGAACACCGAGGTGGAACTCCAACGCTTCCACGCCTACATGGAGGATCACCCCGTCACGGTGCTCGTCCTTCATCACTGGGAATTCTACGATGACGGACGACTCAATCGCGGCCTGCACGCGAAGTTCAAGGATACGGTTAACGCTTTGGCCGACTCGGGCCAGTGCGCCTTCCTTAATTTCCGCGACATCCACCAGGTTTTGAATTGATCAGACGGACTCAATAGCCGATTGCGCACCCATCTTTGCGCGGATCTGTTCCGCCAAAGTAACGGCGCGGTCCCTCTTCGCGCCAGATGCCCTGGTAGCCGCCAAAGGCGCCGGGGCTCTCGTGCACCTGATGACCCATCCCGGCCAGCGCTACTTTCGTCGCATCGGGAATGTGGTGTTCGAAGCGAACCTGCCCCCCATCCACGCGCCGGCTCCCATTGGGGTCCGAACTTCCGCCATGCTCCACGCGCGGCTGTTCACCCGCCTGCTGGGGCGACATACCGAAGTCGATGAGGTTCATCAGAACCTGCGTGTGGCCCTGCGGTTGAAACGCGCCGCCCATCACGCCAAAGGAAAAGACGGGCCGGCCGCCTTGCGTAACAAATGCCGGAATGATCGTATGGAAAGGTCGCTTGTGCGGCTCCAGTCGGTTGCGGTGCTTTTCGTCCACGGCGAAGGCGCTGCCCCGATTCTGAATTGGAAAGCCAAGCCGATCCGGCACCAGCCGAGAACCCCAACCGCCATAGGTGCTCTGGATCAGCGATACCATGTTGCCCTCCGCGTCCGACGTCGTCATGTAGATGGTGTCGGACTTATCGAACTCGCCGGGGGCGGGCGCCTGCGAAGCGCGCTTCGGATCGATGAGCTTCGCGCGCTGCGCACCATAGTCCTTCGAGATCAACCAATCCATGGGCACATCGGCAAAGGTCGGATCCGCGTAGTACACCGCCCGATCTTCATAGGCCAGTTTTTTGGCTTCAACAAAGAGGTGGAGTTGCTCCGGCGAATTTGGAGTTAGACTCCCAATATCGAATTGCTCCAGCATGTTCAGCATCTGGAGCACGCAAATGCCCTGGCCGTTCGGCGGAATCTCCCACACGTCATAGCCGCGATAATTTGTGCTTGCCGGTTCCACCCAATCGGCAGTGTGGTCGGTGAAGTCTTTCAAATCAAAATAACCGCCGTTCTCGCGGGAAAACTTGACGATTCGCTCCGCTGGTTCGCCGTGATAGAAGGCGTCCAGCCCATCTCGGATCAGGATCTCGTAGAAGGCGGCCAGATCAGGATTGGTGAACACATCACCGAAGCGCGGACTCGCACCGCCCGGCGCAAAGGTCGCCGCGAGCGTGGGAAATTTCGCGGGGTCCATCGTGCCCCAGTCCGACGCGATGATGGGGGAGACTGGGAAGCCTTCACGGGCATAGCGCACGACCGGCTCGAACCAGTCCGATGCCTTCTGCCGTCCAAAGCGTTCTCCCAGGGCCTTCCATCCGCTGACGCAGCCCGGCACACTCCACGCAAAGGGCGAAGCGCCCGGGATCGTGGAAAGATTATGTTTTCGGGCTTCGGCCAGATTCCATCCATAGGGAGCCCGTCCGCTCGCGTTTAGTCCGAACAGCTTCTGCTCCTTCTCGATCCACACGATGGCAAAAAGGTCTCCGCCCGGCCCGCAGTTCATCGGCTCCACCAGGCTCAGCAGCGCGTTTGCTGCTATGGCGGCGTCGATGGCGTTCCCGCCCGCGCGCAACACGTCCACCCCCGCGAGCGATGCCAGGGGCTGACTCGTACAGGCCATGCCGTGCATGCAGGTCATCGTGGAGCGGTTCTGATTACGGTTGTCGACTTTGGCGGGATCAATTCGCATGGCTTTCGTCTCCGTTGAGATCGCCACCCCAGTGGGTTCCGGTACCGTCTGGCAACCGGCAAGGCTCGCCGCCGCCAGTGTGCCCGTGGCCCGCAAAAAGGTTCTGCGTTTCATGGTCCATCTCCCGATTGGGCCGCCTCACGGCCGCCCGTAGCATGGTGCCACTCTAGCAGAAGGACCGGGAGGTGTAAAGCGGGCACGCCTCACTCCAAATCGGACGACGGGTGCCACCGCAATCGAGCAACGCTCGTTTGGGTGCGTTGAGCGGTGGAAATTGAAATTCCAGAGTTACTTGAGCGGGCTTGGTTGACGTGCGTAAATATTCCGCACCACCCCCTTCGGGTTCTCGAGCCGGAAGCGGGCCTCTTTACAGGGTGTAGCTCTCCTCCCTCTTGGCACCCAAACGAGCATTGCTCGATTGAGGTGGCACCCCAGGGTGACCTCGAAACTGCGTGGAGCATGCCCTCGGCTTAGCGCCATTCGACGCTGTCCTTAAGACTTCTTCAACTCCGCCAGGCCGCCGTGCATGTGGATCCAGCGGTGGGCCCTCGCCGCGAGGCTGTCGTCGTGGGTTACGATGACGAGGGTCACGCCGTGCTCTTCGTTGAGCTTCCAGATCAGATCGATGATGCTGCCGCCCGTGTTTTCGTCGAGGTTGCCTGTGGGCTCGTCGCTGAGGACGACGCTGGGCTTGTTGTACAGCGCGCGGGCAATGGCCACGCGCTGCTGTTCGCCGCCGCTGAGCTGGCCGGGCTTGTGGGTCATGCGCTCGGCAAGGCCCACGGTGTGAAGGAGTTCTTCCGCGCGGGTGGCGGCCGTCTTGCGCGACGCCCCCTTGCAGATGGCGGGCATCATCACGTTTTCCAGCGCCGTGAATTCCGGCAGGAGGTGGTAGAACTGGAAAACGAATCCGATCTCTTCATTGCGAATGCGGTTGATCTCTTTGCGGCCCAATCCCGACAGTGCGCGGCCCTGATAGAGCACGTCGCCACTGGTGGGCTTGTCGAGGGTGCCCATGATATGGAGCAGGGTGCTCTTGCCCACGCCCGAGGGGCCGCTGATGGCCAGGATCTCGCCTTCGCGCACTTCGAGGTCCACGCCCCGCAGAATCTCCAGCTTGCGATTGCCGTCGTCGTAGCTCTTCTGTATGTTCTGGCAGCTCAGGATACTATTCATGGCGCAGGGCATCCACGGGGGTAAGGCGCGAAGCGCTCCAGGCGGGATACAGGGTGGAAACGAAGGTCAGGATAACGGCGCTGATGGTAATCCACGCCACATCGTAGGGCACCACGTCGCTGGGAATCCGGTCGTAGTAGTAGATCGTCGCGTTGAAGAGATCGATGCCGAGCACCCACGCGATGGCCTCCGCGATGGGGTTGATGTAATAGGCGAATACCGTACCCAGGATCACCCCCGCGAAGGTGCCGCTCAGCCCGATGAGCAGACCCTCCACGATAAAGAGCCAGATGATGGATCCGCCGCTCACGCCGAGGGTGCGCAGAATGCCTATGTCGCGCTGCTTCTCCAGCACGATCATGATCAAGGTACTGGTGATGTTAAAGGCCGCCACGAGGATAATGAAGGCCAGGATGATGAACATGGCCACCTTCTCCTGCTCCAGCGCACCGAAAAACTCCTGCTGGCTCTCATACCACGTTTCGCCGTAGTAGGGCAGGCCTTCGGTGCCCTCGATCTCCTGCTTCACCTTCTCCGCCAGGTAGGGATCCTTCAGCTTGCAGCGGATGCTGTCCGCGCCCTCGCGCCCACTCAATTTCCGGGCGGTTTCCATGTTCACGTAGCCGTAGACCATGTCGATGTCGGACATCCGGGCCTCGGAAATGCCACAGATCGTCAGGGAGATGTTGGAGCCGCCCCGGGGGCCAAAGGGACTGCTCTTGGCCTTCGCGGTGTAGACAATAATGTCGTCGCCGACGTTGGCCCCGATACGGGCAGCCAGCCGATAGCCCAGCACGATTTCCTTGTCGCCGGGAAGCGTGCCCTTTCCGAAGTGGCGACCTTCCGCGCTGGTCAGGTTCGTCGCCAGATCGGTGACTTCGCTTTCCAACTCGGGATTCACCCCCAGGATTATGCCGCCCGTCGTCGCCCCGCCGCGCTGGAGCAGCGACTCCGTCACCACCACCGGGGCCGCCGCAACGATGTCCGGGCTGGCGGCTTTGAGCTGGCGGATGCCCTCCTCGTAATCAAGAATCGAAAGATTGTTCTTGATGCGGAAATCTACATGGGAGCGGTTGCCGATGATGGTTGCGCGCAGGGCATTGTCGAAGCCGGTCATCACGCTCATCACGACGATGAGGGCCATGACCCCGACGCAGACGCCCGCCACGGAGATCACCGTGATCAGCGAGACGAAGCGGTTCTTCCGCTTGCCCCGCAGATAGCGCAGGGCCACAAAAAGTTCAAACGGCACGGATCAGGCACCTCCTGGTGACACGCTGGGGTCAATCTCGCTGGGTTCAGGACTTAAGGGACAAAAAGGACGTACAAGACCCGATCGACAATTAGGGCGCTTCACAAAACTTGCATGTCCCTTATGTCGCTTTAGTCCTTTATGTCCCTCGCCCTCAAACCGTCCGCAACTGCGGAAACAAAATCACTTCCCGGATCGACGCCGAGTTCGTCACAATCATCGCGAGGCGGTCGATGCCGATGCCCAGGCCGGCCGTGGGGGGCATGCCCACCTCCAGCGAGGTGATGAAATCTTCATCGAGATACTGGGCCTCTTCGTCGCCCGCTTCGCGCAGGGCCGCCTGGGCCTCAAAGCGCTCGCGCTGGTCGATGGGGTCATTCAACTCGGAAAACGCATTGCCCACTTCCAGGCACGCGATAAAGGGTTGGAAACGCTCCGTGAGCGCCTCGTTGTCCCGCTTCTTCTTCGCCAGGGGTGACAACTCGATCGGATAATCATAAAGGAAGGTCGGCTGCACCAGGTTCGGCTGAACCTTCAGCGACATCACCTCGTCCACGATCTTGCCGTAGCCCATGGTGGGGTCCACGTCCACGCCGGCCGACTTCGCCAGGCGCGCGGCCTCGTCCCGGTCGCGCGTCGCTTCAAGATCGATGCCCGCATACTGGCGGATCGCATCGTGAAGCGTCATGCGCTTCCACGGCCGCGCCACGCTGATCGTGTGGCCCTGGTACTCGAAGGTGCTCGAACCCACCACCTTCTCGATGATGTCGGTGAGCATCTCTTCCGTTTCTTCCATTAATCCTAAGTAATCCTGATAGGCCTCGTAGAGTTCCATCGTTGTAAACTCGGGATTGTGGCGCGTGTCCACGCCCTCGTTGCGGAAGCAGCGGTTGATCTCAAAAACCTTGTCGAAACCGCCCACGATCAGGCGCTTCAAATAGAGCTCCGGCGCCACGCGCAGGAACAGATCCCGGTCGTAGGTGTTGTGATGCGTGATGAAAGGCCGCGCCGTCGCGCCGCCCACGATGGGGTGGAGCATGGGCGTTTCCACTTCAAGGTAGCCTCGGGCTTCCAGCCAGGAACGCATGACTGACACCACCTGGATGCGCTTCTTGAAGGTCACGAGCACTTCGGGATTCGCCACCATGTCGAGGTAACGTTGGCGATACCGCGTTTCCACATCCTTCAGGCCATGGTACTTTTCCGCCGCCGGGCGCAGGGACTTGGTCAGGATCTCAAAGCTCGTCGCGAAGAGGGTAATCTCGCCGCGACGCGTGCGCTTTACAGGGCCGGTTACACCGATGAAATCGCCCAGGTCCAAGTCGTCCAGTGCGGCGAAGGCTTCTTCACCCACCTGCTGAAGCCCGAAAAAGACTTGCACACGGCCGAACTCGTCGCGGATGTCCGCGAAAGCGCTCTTGCCCTGACTGCGGAAGGCCACCACGCGACCGGCAAGCCGCGCGGGAACTTCCGCCGGGTTTTCTTCCGTGCCGGAGGGCTCCACCGCTTCAAAGGCCGCGCGGGCTTCTTCAATGTTGTGGGAGCGATCGAAGGCGTACTTGAAGGGCTCGTCGCCCCGCGCGCGAATACGCTCCATCTTGTTCACGCGGTGTTGGCGCAGGTCCGCCGCCGCGCCGGAGAGTTCCTCGGTGTGGGCTGCGCCCGCGGGCTTCGCTTCAATGTCCAGGGCCTTCGCCATCGTCTGGGAGAGGACCTTCACCGTCTTCTTCAAACCGGGAATGTTGGAATTCTCCGCGATCTTCAGGGCCTCGTCCACCATCTTGCTCTCAATCAGGTGAACCAGCTTGCGGTCGTCCGGCGAGATCTTGGAGTCGTCCGCCGATTCGATGGTCTCCTTTACCTTTGTGAAGAGCTTTTCCAGCTTCTGGAAGAGGGGATTGTTCTGGTCCATGGTTTCTTCTCCTTGCGGCCAGCGCGCGGCCTTGCCAAAGGGCGTCTGCCAGCAAATTATCAAAATGCGGAAGCACGGGCTTTCCTGCCCGCGTAGCGCGCAACGAAATTGCGCGAAGAAACGGACAGGAATGTCCGTTCTCCCGTTTCTCAGTTATTCCGGTGCTTCTTTTCCAGGTTCCACTTCAGATACGCGGTGATAAAGGGCTCCAGACCGCCATCGAGCACCTTGGTCACGTTGCCCGTCTCGCAACCGGTCCGGTGATCCTTGATCATCTGATACGGGTGCAGCACGTAGCTCCGGATCTGGCTGCCCCAGGCCACATCCTGATGGCCCTCGCGCTGCGAATCCAATTCCGCCTCCAGCTTCTTCTGCTCAATGTCATACAACTTCGAGCGCAGCATCTGCATGGCCACGTCGCGGTTCCGGTGCTGGGAGCGCTCGATCTGGCACGCCACCACGATACCCGAGGGGATGTGGGTGAGGCGCACCGCCGAACTGGTCTTGTTTACTTTCTGACCGCCCGCGCCGCTGGACCGATACACGTCCATCTTGATGTCTTCTTCGCGCAGGTCGATCTGGATGTCGTCGTCGATTTCCGTCAGCACCTCGATCGCCGAAAAGGACGTGTGGCGTCGCGCCTGTGAATCAAAGGGCGATATGCGCACCAGGCGATGGACGCCCGCCTCCGACTTCAGGGTGCCGTAAGGATTCGTCCCAGTGATGCGCAGTGTTGCACTCTTCAGGCCCGCCTCCTCCGCTTCCTGGTATTCCAGGAACTCCACGTTGAACTCGTTGCGCTCGCAGAAACGCAACATCATGCGCAGGAGCATGTCGGCCCAGTCGCAGGATTCCGTGCCGCCCGCGCCGGGGTGAACGCTCAGGATCACCGTCTTGGAATCGCGCGGATCCATGAAGAGGCTGTTCAACTCCAGACGGTCGAGCTTCCGCGCCACCACTTCGAGCTGGGCGTCGATTTCCTCGCCATGGCCTTCGTCATTCTCCTCACGGGCCATCTCGATAAAGACTTCGAGCTCTTCGAGTTCCTTTTCGATTTCCAGGGGCGCCGTCACGATCGCCTTGAGCGCTTTCAGTTCCTGTACCACGGCCTGGGCGCTTTCCGCATTGTTCCAGAAGCCGGGCTCCGACATGCGGGCCTCCAGCGACTCGATCTTGATGCTCGTGTCGTCCACATTCAGGCAGGCACGCAACTCCGCGAGCTTCTTGATATCCGCCTGAACCGTGCTCAATTGATCTTCGTACATCGCTCTCTCAACCTCAACCCGGTCACAGCCAGGCAAGCAAGTAATATAACATGGGACCGGCGAAGAGGAAGCCATCGCAGCGGTCGAGAATGCCGCCGTGCCCCGGCAGCAGTTTTCCAGAATCTTTCACCCCGGCGTCTCGCTTCATCATGGATTCGATGAGATCGCCGATCTGGCCCGCAATGGCCAGCAGCGCCCCCGTGAGGGCATAGGCCCACAGGGGCCAGCCCGGCAGTGGCGCGGCGGGATAGTTCGCGTCGATATACCAGGCGATCGCCATGCCCAGCACGGCCGACACAACCCCGGCAATCGCGCCTTCCCAGGTCTTATTCGGGCTGATCTTCGGTGACAGTTTATGCCGCCCCATGGACTTGCCGACGAAGTAGGCCCCCGTATCAGACAGGGCAATCAGCACGATCAGCAAAGTGACCAGTCCCGGCCCCGCCTCCTCGTTGTGCAGGAGCACAAAGTGAGCCGGCATCCATCCGGCGTAGAAAAGGCCCCAGAGCGTCACCGACAGGGCCGCCATGTCCACCTGGCCGCGAAACACCTGGCCCCAGGCCAGCACTATGACGCCAACCACCAGCGCCGTGTTCATCAGCTCCGGCGAACGATCGGCCACCACCACCATGAGCACGCCAAAGGCCGTGGCCGCCGCCGGCCAGGTCGAAATATTCTTGGCCCGAACCATGGCGAAGAATTCGGTCAGGCCGATGCCCGCGAGGAGAGCGATCAGGGCAATATAGACCGGCTCCAGCATGGGCAGCCAGACAATGGCGAGTACGGACGGCAGCATCACCAGTGCCGTCAGCAGCCGGGTAAGGGTGGCGCCCTGGTTGGAACGCATCAAGGGCGTCCCCCGAAGCGGCGGCTCCGCTGTTGATAGGCCACGATGGCGTCGCAAAGACACTGTTCGTCAAAATCGGGCCAGAGCGTGCCCGGTACCACGATCTCCGAATAGGAAAGCTGCCAGAGCATGAAATTACTTACGCGCAGTTCGCCGCTCGTGCGGATAAGCAGGTCGATCTCGGCCAGGTCCGGCTGGTAGAGATACTTCGCGAAGAGCGCTTCGTCGATGTCTTCCGCCCGCAACTCGCCCGATTGCACGGCCAGCGCGATCCGCCGCGTGGCGTCGACGATTTCAGCGCGCCCGCCGTAGTTCAATGCAATATTGACGGTCAGCGCCGTATTGTCCTTTGTGCGCTCCACGCAACTGGCCATGTCGGCCAGCGCGCGGTTCGGTAACCCCTCTTCCCGGCCCATGAAACAAATGCGGATATTGTTCGCATGCATCTCGTCAATTTCCTGCCGGATATACTTGCTCAGCAGGCGGAAGAGGGCGCTCACTTCAAACTTCGAGCGTCGCCAGTTCTCCGTTGAAAAGGCGTAGAGACTCAGGGCATCGATACCCAGTTTGCGGCAGGCCTCGATGACCTTGCGCACGCTCTTGGAACCCGCTTCATGTCCCTCGACATGGGCCAGGCCGTGCTCCCGCGCCCAGCGACCGTTGCCATCCATGATGATGGCAATGTGGCGGGGCAGGCGCTCCATGTCGATTCGCGTGTCGAGTTGTGTGCCGGGCATGTGCACTCGAGTTTCCGGCCCCGGTTTCGGGGCAATAAGGGCCTTGGGAGATCGATTAATCGATCAGAAATAAAAATGCCGCGGACCTACGCGATTCATGGCGCGTCCGCGGCAAAACTGGGCGTTCAATAGTATGCAATGGGGCCCACGGCTAGACTTCCATGATATCGGCCTCTTTGGCCTTGTAAATCGCGTCAATCTTGTCCGTGTGCATATCCGTCAGCTTCTGCACGGCCTCGGTGAGACGGTGGGCGTCGTCTTCCGGGACTTCGCCGTCCTTCTGCATCTTTTTCAGCGTATCAATCGCGTGCCGGCGGATGCTGCGGCAGGCCACCTTGGCCTCTTCCACATACTTGCCTGCCAGCTTCACCAGATCGCGCCGTCGCTGCTCGTTCAACTGGGGAATGGGAATCCGAATTACCTGGCCGTCATTGGAGGGCATCAGGTCCAGGCTCGAGGACATGATTGCGCGCTCCACCGCCGACATCTGGCTCTTGTCCCACAGATCGATTACGATCAGGTGAGAGTCCGGTACCGTGATCGTGCCGAGCTGGTTGATCTTCATGCGGGAGCCATAGGCTTCCACTTCCACCGGGTCGAGGATACTTGCGTTGGCACGACCGGTGCGGATACTTGCAATTTCCGCCTGGAACGCCGTGACGCTCTTGTCCATCTTTTCGGTCGCTTCGGCAAGAATCGGGTGTGACATGATCAGTCTCCCTTTACCAACGTTCCAATCGATTCGCCCTGCAATACCTTGAGGATATTGCCTTTCCTGGTCAAATCAAACACCAGAATCGGAAGCTTGTTTTCCCGGCACAGCGATATGGCCGTCGCATCCATGACGCGAAGCTTGTCCGTCAGTACCGTGGTGTAATCCAGCAGGTCATACTTTTTCGCGTTGGGGTTTTTCATGGGGTCCGAGTCATAGATGCCGTCCACCTTGGTGGCCTTCATGACCAGTTCCGCACCAATCTCGTTCGCCCGGAGCGCCGCCGCGGTGTCCGTTGTAAAAAACGGATTGCCCGTACCCGCGCCAAATATAACGACACGGCCCTTCTCCAGATGGCGCGTGGCGCGCCGGCGAATGTAGGGCTCGGCGATGGGGCGCATCTCGATGGCCGTCATCACGCGGGTGCGCACATTGCGCTGCTCAAGCGAGGCTTGGATGGCCAGGGCGTTTATCACCGTGGCCAGCATACCCATGTAATCACCCGTGGGCTGGTCCAGACCCGTTTCCACGCCCTGAACCCCGCGGAAAATATTCCCGCCGCCCACCACAAGGCCCACCTCCACACCGAGATCCACCACTTCTTTGACTTCATCGCAGAAGCTGCCCAGCGTCGGAAAGTCAATGCCTCCCTTGCCGGTGTTGCCTTCGAGAGCTTCGCCGCTGAGTTTCAGCAGGATGCGTTTGTAGATGGGCGCTGTCAATGGAAATCCTTACCCTTGCGCTTTCGCAAGTTCGGCGGCAACTTCTTCAGCGAAATTGCTCACCTGCTTCTCGATGCCTTCGCCAAGCTGGTAGCGAACAAAGCGGCGGATGGTGATCTTTTCGCCGACTTTACCGCTCAACTCCGTGCAGAGCTGGTCGATCGTCTTGTCGCCGTCCTTCACGAACTGCTGGTCCACCAGGCACACTTCCGAGAACCACTTCTTCAGCTTGCCTTCGGCAATCTGCTTGCAAATGTTCTCCGGTTTGCCTGTTTCGGCGGCCTGCTTCACGTAAAGGTCCATCTCAGCCGCGACCACGTCTTGATTCAGTTCTTCGCGGCGCACCGCCAGCGGGGCGGTGGAGCAGATCTGAAGGCAGATATTGCGGCAGAGTTCCTGAAACTCATCGCCGCGCGCGACGAAATCGGTCTCGCAGTTGACTTCGGCCAGCACGCCCACCTTGCCACCCATGTGGATGTAGGAGTGAACCGCACCCTCGGAAGCCACCTTGTCGCTGCGCTTCGCGGCCTTGGCAATGCCCCGTTCGCGCAGCCAGATGACCGCCTTGTCCATATCGCCATTGCTCTCGTCGAGCGCCTTCTTGCAATCCATCATGCCCGCGCCGGTGGATTCCCGGAGGGCCTTTACATCTGCGGCGGTAGTAGCCATAGTGTCTGAATACTCCTGATCGTAATAAAGTCTGTCTGCGGAAAATTATTCGTTGTCGTCATCGGCGGGCGCGTCGGCGAAAGCTTCCTCGTCGGCCGCGTCCACAACGATCTCTTCCACCGCCTCTTCACCCTGCTCTTCCGCGTCGTCCATGCTGCTCTTGGAGCGGGCCGCACGCTTCTCGGCATCTTCCGCGCGCAGTTTCTCGGCGCGCATGCGGCCTTCGATGACCGCGTCGGCGATGATCTGGCAGAACAGGCTGATGGAACGGATCGCGTCGTCGTTGCCGGGGATGGGAAGATCTACCACGTCCGGATCGCAGTTCGTGTCCACGATGCCGATGCTCGGGATGCCCAGGCGCTTGGCTTCGCGCACCGCGATGTTTTCGCGCTTCGCGTCGGCAATGAACACGACGCTGGGCAGGTTGGGCATGCGCTGGATGCCGGAAAGGTTCTTCTCCAGCTTGACGGCGCGCTTCTTGAACATCACGCGCTCTTTCTTGCTGTAACGTTCGATCTTGTCGCTCTTTTCAAGCTCCTGGAGGTTGTTCAGCTCCTGGATGGAGCCCTTAACCGTCTGGAAGTTCGTGAGCGTGCCGCCGAGCCAGCGGTTGTTGACGTAGTACATGCCGCAACGTTCGGCCTGCTGCGCTACCGGCTCCTGCGCCTGCTTCTTCGTGCCGACGAAAAGCACGTTGCCGCCGTTGGCAACGGTTTCGCGGACCAGACCATAGGCCTTGTAGACCTGGCGCAGCGTGAGCTGGAGGTCGATAATGTAGATGCCATTGCGCTGGCCGAAGATGTAGGGTTTCATCTTGGGGTGCCAGCGGCGCGTCTGGTGGCCAAAGTGGATGCCAGCTTCAAGGAGCTCGCGCATGGAAACAACTGCCATTTTCAATTTCTCCGACCGGGTTGGTTCCTTGAGCACCCCTCGCGGCCTGGATCGAAGTCGTCCAGACACCCGGATCGTTGTGCGAATCTGGGGGGCTCTGTGAAGTTAAAATCGCGGAAGGATAGCACGCAGCGGCCCCGCCCGGCAAGTTTTACTGCAATGGACAATGGACAATTGACAATGGACAATGGACAATGGACAATGGACAACGAAGAGGGGGGCGCCAATCCGACCGATCAGCAACCTAATCAGTCCTATCCGCCCTGTCGGTCTTTCTTCGTTGCCAATTGTCCATTGTCCATTGTCAATTGATCTTCGGCACCTCAAATCCCGACCGGTAGGCCTTGGTCAGCATCCCGTTGGCCTCGGCGTCGCTCTTGATCAAGTGATTGGTCGGGTCAAAGTGCACCGTGCGGCCCAGGCGGTAGGAAATATCGCCCAGATGGCAGATCGCCGCCGCTTCCAGGCCCTGCTGCGCCGTGGAGGTAATCCGGGCCCTGTCATTGGCGTGAATGGCCTCGATGAAGTTGTTGATATGGACATCCGTGGGGTTGACGCGGTCGAATGGCTCCGGATCGGGGATTTCCTGGCCCTTCGTGTCGAAAAACTTGCCCTCGGCCATCCAGCCTTCAGAGCCGTAGAGGAAAAGACCCACCTGGGTGCCTTGTTCCGGCGGGCTGAATCGGCCACGAACTTCGTTGACCAGCATGGTCCCGTCGGCAAAGGTCGCCGTGGCCACCTGGGTGTTCGGGGTTTCGGCCGCGTCGGTATAGCCGTAGCGACCACCTTCGCTGTGGACCTTCACCGGCAGGCCCTTGTTCAGCGTCCAATTGGCGATGTCCGTGAAATGGACCAGATTGTTCCCCACCTCGCCATTGCCGTAGCGCCAATACCAGTGCCAGTTGTAGTGCACGTAGTTCGCGTTGTAGGCGCGCTCTTCGGCCGGCCCCTGCCACAGGTTCCAGTCCAGCGTCTCCGGCGGCGCGGCATCCGCCTGCGGGGGAATAGCGTCACGGCGGTTAAAGCAGACGCATCGCGCCAGATAGATGTCGCCGATCGTTCCCGCGTTGGCCCGTGTACCATCCGCTGCCAAAGCGGCTCGGAACGCCGCTGCGTGCCGTGCATGAGCACTTTGCCGTACTGCTTCTCCGCCGCCACAAGCTGGAGACCTTCCCAATAGGTGTGGCACATGGGCTTTTCCACATACACGTGCTTGCCCGCCTGCAATCCCCATATCGCGCCGAGGACGTGCCAGTGATTCGGCAGCGCCAGCGTGATCGCGTCAATTTCCGGGTCGGCAAGTACCTCGCGGAGGTCGCGAAAGCGCTTGAGGCTCTTTCCGGTCTTCTGGTCCGCTTCCCTGGCCTGTGCTTCCAGCGCTGTCGCGTCCACGTCGCACAGCGCCACCAGCTCCGCATTCGGCGCGCCGAGGATGCCCTGGATGTGGGCCTTGCCCCGGTTGTTCACGCCCGCCACCGCGCAACGAATCTTCTCGTTGGCGCCCCGTGCGGACGAAGGGAGGATGGTGAAAGCGGCCGCTCCGGAAAGGGCCAGAAAGCCTCGTCGGCTGATATTCATGGTTTTGCTCCTGATAATGCCCGCGGTAACCTGCGCCTGAAAAGAAAATGGTACACCAAAGCCTGGTTCCGTTGACAGCGGACCACCCCTCGCCCCGGCGCCGAACGGATCGCTCCGATCCGTCCGATCGGTCCAGTCAATCCACCGGACGCGCCAGCGGAGGCACCGTCACCACGCTATATTCGAAGTCGGGCTGGAGCACCCAGTCCCGTTTCCCGGCCACGGTCACGCGAATGGCTTCCACCCGGCGGGACGCGGAGGCGCCCGGCCATTCCTCCACGGCGGTGATCGGCTCGAACACGGGGTTGATGATGAATCCGCTCTCCATGGATCCGATGTTGATACGCCACGTCTCCACGGCGCCATCATTGTGCCGTATCTCGATCAGGGGCATGGGGGGCTGATAGACCAGCGTCCGGAGCCGCCCCGCCACGCTCGGTTTCAGGAAGAGCGACAGCAACTGCCAGTTTGGCCCGGGGTTCTCCAGCGGGATCCACGCGCCGATACGGCCAAGACCCGTCTGGCGTGCAACCTCCCCATCCGAGTCGCCGGGCTGGGCGTCGGGCACCCGCTTGAGCACCAGAACGTCCCGGTCCCGGAGGATTGGGCGGTAGTTGCGATAGAGCGCTTTCAAGACCTCGGCATCCTCCGACATGGGGAAGCGCCCGTCGATGGCGCTCAGCACCGGCAGGCGCAACACATAGGTCGGCGCCTCGGCGGAATCGTAAAAGTCTCCGTTCAGCCGGGCCAGCCGCGGGCTGCAAGCCTGATATCCCTGGAAAACCGGACGCGGATGATAGTTCAGATCGTTGAAAAACACGAAGGATTGAATCGGCGGGATTATGTCCACCGTGTCGCGGCCCACAAGTGCCTGAAGCTTCGGCTGGGCAAAGGCCTTGCGGTAGCTGTCCCGGATTCGGTCGTAGTCCTCGCGCCGTGCCCCCGGCGTCGCCAGGCCATAGACGGTTTTGCAGGCGCCGAAAAACGACCATTCGATGTGTTCGCGGAGGGTGCGCTCGTAGATGGAGAGAATGCCCAGAGTGGCCAGCGTGAGGGCCATCAGCGGCGCCGATAGCCGCAAGCCCCGGCGCAGCGGCGTACTGGGGAGCGTTGAGCACAGCAAGACGGAAACGGCCGCGGCGGGTACATAGAATTTTGGGGGCTGTGCCCGCGCGACCCCCATTTTCCAGGCCAGCAGCAAGGCCAGGCCTGCGAAGAGCAGCACCGCGCGTCTATTGGGGAGGGCGTCTTTTCCCCGGATGGCGAGAAAAGCGATCTGTGCTGTCAAGAGGAGCCCGAGCGCAACGCCGAAGGCAAAATGCCGCGAATCCATCGGGGTGTGCATGCCCATCACGTAGGCGCGCGAGACTTCGACCGAAGCAATCAGGTAGGCGGGGATATTGCGCATCTCCTGGCCTGCGAGAATCCAAAAGAAGAGAAAGGCAATGCCGTAGGCGCCCAGAAGCGCCCCGATCCACACCGGCCGCCCGGACCTGTTTTCCGGTAGGAACCATTGAAGGATGAGCGCGCCCATACTCGCGCAGCACATGACCGTCATGGAAAACTTCAACAAGGATAAGAAGGCGAAGGACGCTCCGAGGAGGGCGTAGACCGCGGAAGACTTTCGAGAATCCTCCAGCAGCAGGATCGTTATCGTGATGATGGCGACGCAGGTGCCCACTTCGTTGCCCATCGAGCGGGGAACCAGGATGAAGACCAGCCAGAGCAGGCAGAGCGTGGTCACCAGATTTTGCCGACGTATCGCCGCCCAGGCAAAGGGGACGATGAGCATGATCGCCATCATCACCGCCACCGCGATATCAAGCGCATAGAGATCCGGATCGTAGACCGGCGCGATGAAGTGGGCCAGCGGGCCATAGGTAAACACGTAGTCCACGCCCGCCTGTGCCCCGGTCTTGGTGAAATGGAGGTAGGCTTCCACCCAGGATGGGTCCAGCGCGGGCGTCGTGGTTTCCAGCGGCATGCCCACCAGAGCCAGTCCCCCGGTCACGCACAAGAGCACCACGCCCGCCCCCCGCAGCCAGCCACGAAGCACCGGCGTGGCAAGCGCCTCGTTCGAACACCCCGGGTCCCTCATGGCGCCTGTTCCGGCATGCCGGATTCGCGCGCCTGCTCCAGAAACGCCACCCCGCCGAGATTGCGCATCTGCCCGAGAATCCAGTCCTGGCGATCCCGCATGGCGCCTGTGGGCGCGCGGGGAGAGCGGTCCCGCGGATCCGGCAGTACGGTCGCCAGAAGGGCACACTCGGCGCGGGTCAGGTCCGCCGCCGGTTTCTGAAAGTAATGCTGGGCCGCCGCCTCCACCCCATAGATGCCCCGGCCCATTTCGGCCACGTTCACATAGACCTCGAGAATACGCTCCTTCGACCAGCAGAGTTCAATTCCTACGGTAAACCAGGCCTCCAGACCCTTGCGGACCCAGGAGCGGCCCGGCCACAGAAAAACGTTCTTCGCCACCTGCTGGCTGATGGTGCTACCCCCGCGCAGGCGTCCCCCCTTGAGGCGCTCGTCGATCGCCGTTCCAATCTGCTTCCAGTCGAAACCGTTGTGCTGGAAGAACATCTGGTCTTCCGCCGCCACCACCGCCAGGAGGAATTCCGGGGCAATCGCGTCGCCGTCCCGCCAGCGCTTGCGCAAATCCTCCTCGTCTTGAAAGTGGCGCAGGATCATCAGCGGGGTGACCGGCGGATTGATGAAACGATAGGTTAGAATCCATAAGGCGGAAAGCAGCACAAAGAGGAGGAGTGCCCGGGAACCGTACTTCAGGCCAAGCCGGGCCAGCCGCCGCCGCAGGGAAGGCTTCGATGCCGCACCCGTCTCTTCCTCCTCGGGAAGTCGCGGGAGCTCGATGGTCTTGTCCGGATCCTCCTCCGGAAGGATGGGCACCGGAACCCTGGCGCGGGGCCTGCGCGGCGCGGCCTTCTTTCGGGGCGCGGCCTCGTCGCCATCCACCTTTTTCACGCGCCGCTTGCGGGGAGGCGCGCTCTCGCCCTCGGGGATGTCGGTCATATGGCGGGTCGCGCGCCTGGCACCCGATTCACGCTCACCACTGGTAATACCACTGCACCGGCCAGTCCTTGCAGTCCGCCGTGCCGTAGAACTTGCCCGTGGCCGTGTCGATCAGGGTCACATGTCGGTCGCCGGGCTTCTCCTGGTAGGCCGCCCAGAATCCCGTGTTCGCTTCGGGGCGACCCTGATGGAAGCGCAGGGATTTCTCCTGAAACCACTTCAGCAGGTCCTGCGACCGCACCGCCCGGCCCGCGCCGCACTTGCAGCGCTCGGTGATGAGCTTCGAGGTCTTCAAGTCGGTGTAGCCCGCCCGGATAAACGCATCGGCCAGATAATGGGCGCAATTGTTGGATTCTCGACCTCCCCCGACGCACGCTTCGTTGTAGGCCTTGGCGACATCCGCCAGGGTGGGCGTGTAGCCGGAAGAGAGCGACATGCGCTCCCGGTGTTTTGCGCTCTTGGCGCAGCCGGCAAGGGAGAGCAGCGCCAGCACGCAGCACAAGAGGAGCATGGGGCGAAGGGTATGCACGTTTCAATCAAGCCTCAATATCAATAATCCGATCCGCCCAATCGGTCTGTTGAGTCCGATGGAACGTCCTGGAGTGTAGCAGAACCAGGCATCATTCGCCTACGCACTGTACCAAGAGGCGAGCTGGGTACCAGCGGTAGTGTCGGAAGGTTACGGCGGACATATTTCCCAATTCAAGGTCGAATACTCCGGCCCTGTAACCGTTATACAGGTAAACCTTTTCGTGGCTACCGACGTTCTCGAAGGGCGGGCCGGGCCGGTCGGCGGTCGTGTCCCGGCGTGAAACCTTGTGCGCGGTTGTCGGATTACACTCGGAAAAGAGTGCTTGACAGATGTGTGCAGCCCGTTTAGACTGATACGCACTACGACAGTGAGCAAAAAACACCAAAGGGGCTTTAAACCATGAATCGCACGTGGCAATCCGTACTGGGCCGATTTCTCAAACAGTTGCAGTTGTGGTTGCTTCTGGAAATGTGGGGCTATGTGCTCTGTCGGCTCGCTCTGGCACTTCTACCCATTGGAGCCCTCGCGGTGGCCGTGGACCAGGCGTGGTTTGAGGGGGCCTACAGCCTTTCCATAGCCCTTTCTGTGCTCATTCCCCTCATGGTGATCCCGGCGGGCTACGCGCTCTTGCGCAGTGGCACCCGCCTGCATCACGCCTTTGAGATGGACGAGCGGGCCGGGCTCAAAGATCGCATCAGCAGCGCCTGGGAATTCCTCGGCCAGGAATCCCTCACCCAGGAGCAGACCCTTCAGGTGCGCGATGCCCTCCGCACCGCTCACGACGTTGATCTCGGTTCTCTGATTACCCTCCAGCATTCCCGCCTGCCCCGATGGGCCTTCGTGGCCTTCGGCATTTTCGTCGCCAGCTTTTTTGTGCCGTCGGTCTACCAGACCCCCACGGCGGATGCCGCCATCGATACCATCAAGATGCTTCAACTGGCCGAAGTCGAGTCCCTGAAAAACGAGGTGGAGAAGCTGGCGAAGGAAGAAGACCTCAAGGAACTCGTGGAGAAGCTGAAAGAAGTGCAGGAGCGCTTCGAACAGGGTGATATGAACGAGCGCGATGTGATGATCGCCCTCGCGCGCATGGACAAGGAATTGCAGGAGAAGATGGAGGCGATGGGCGTGGAGGAAATGAACGCCCAGTTGAACCAGGTGGTGCCCCACCTCATGGCCAGCACCGCCGCCCAGCAGGTGGCCCAGTCCATCAAGGAAGACAAGCTGGACGAAGCGGCGAAGGAACTGGACAAGCTCGACGCCAAGCTCCAGAAGGATGAACTGAGCCCCGAGGAGAAAGAGCAGCTTGCCCTCAACATGGGTGCGGCCGCGGCGAAGCTGGGCAAAGGAGAGAAGGGCACCCTCGGCGCGGACTTCGACAACGCCTCCCAATCTGTGAAGACGGACGACAAGGAAGGCATCAAGAGTTCCTTCAAGTCTTTGAAGGGCAAAATGGGCCAGTGCAACAGTCTGCGCCAGATGAAGAAACTCTCCAACTGCCTGGGCACCTGCAAGGGCAATATGGGCAACAAAGAATCCCTGCTGGCCAAGATCGGCAAAGGCGAGAGCACCTCGAAGAGCGATAAACCGTCCAACAACGCCGGGCTGGGCTCGGTAAAAGCGGAGGGTGAAGGTAAAGGCCTCGAAGACAGCTATCGCGAAATGCTCAACGTGCAGGGCATGGCGGGCGAGGGCCCGGTCGAGAGCGAGGTGGAAATGACCGAAGGTCAAACCTCCGCCAGCACCGTCGAGGCGAAAGAAATGTACAACGAGTACGCCGCCGTGGCCGAGCAGGCCCTGGACCAGGAGGCCATCCCCCTGAGCCACCGCTTCCACGTGAAACGTTACTTCCAGGCCATCCGGCCCGAGGAATAAATCGTCCGGCGAATGATCACCATTCGCCGTCCATGCCATAAGCAAGTAGGGGGCTATCCGTACGTGCAAGCAGGTGAAGTGCATCCCTCTGGCTTCGTGCGGATAGTGAAGCAAGCAGGACGATAACAATAGAATTTGGAAAAATGTGCCACATTCTTTCAGAAAGTTTCCATAGTGCCAAAGGACGCTGAAAGAATTTGAGAGGAAGACCGAGTCAAACCGCGCCCAAGGGCGCTGGGAGTGGGATCAGCATGGCCGTGAACAGTCAATTCGAGCAGGACGTCGCCCAGTTTCTTGTCGCCTTCAATCAAGTGCGCGAAGAGATTGCGAAGGTCGTCGTGGGGCAGAAGGAAATCGTCGAAGAGATCCTCATCGGCCTCTTCGCCGGGGGCCACATCCTCCTGGAAGGCGTGCCCGGCATCGGCAAGACCCTCCTGGTCCACACCCTCGCGGATACACTCTCCTGCAAGTTTTCCCGCATCCAGTTCACGCCCGATCTCATGCCCACGGACATCATCGGCACGCGCATTGTGATGGAAGACGACGCGGGGCGCAAGCACTTCACCTTCCAGCACGGCCCCATCTTTACCCAGATTCTGCTGGCCGACGAAATCAATCGCGCCACGCCCAAGACCCAGTCCGCGCTCCTCGAAGCCATGCAGGAGCGCTCCGTCACCACCGCCGGCGAGACCCGAAAACTGGAGCGTCCCTTCTTCGTGATCGCCACGCAGAACCCGCTGGAAATGGAGGGCACCTATCCGCTGCCCGAAGCCCAGCTCGACCGTTTCTTCTTCAAACTCCTGGTGAAATTTCCCTCGGTCGACGACCTTGTGGAAGTATCGCGCCGCACCACCGTCCGCGCCATGCCATCCGCCGACGTGACCTTGAAGGATGAGACCGTCGTGCAGCTCATGGGCACCGTGCGCGACATGCCCATCGCCGAGCATGTCGAGCGCTACGCCGCCAATCTCCTCATCGCCACCCATCCCGAGTCGGACCGCGCCACACCCATGGTGAAGCAATACGGCAAGTACGGCGCCAGCCCCCGCGGCCTCCAGGCCATGGTCCTCGGCGGCAAAGTGCGCGCGCTGCTTGATCGGCGCTTCAACGTCGCGGAGGATGACATCCGCGCCGTCGCCAAGCCCGCCCTGCGCCATCGCATCCTGTTGAACTTCGAAGGCGAGGCGGAAGAGATCAGCACCGATGCCATCGTGGACGAAATTATCGAAAAGGTGACGGTAAACGTTTCGTGATTGGGTGTCGCCATCGCGGCGCTTGATAGAGATCGGGCACACCATGAAAATTGCAGGGACATTAGCGACGTCAGGGACAACAGGTTGCCGTTACCTGCCGTCTCTGTCGTCCCTGAAGTCCCTGCAAGCTAAAAGCGATGACCTTTGAGCTTGTATGACCTCGCCAAGTCACCGAAGGATTGCAATGACCGCTACCGCAACCCAGACGGCCAAAACCGCCGAGCCCCTCTTCGATGACAACTTCATCGAGACGCTGGCCTATCTCAACATCATCGCGCGCAAGATCCTCAGCGGGCAGATGAAGGCCGAGCGGCGCAGCCGGCAAAAAGGCGTCAGCGTGGAGTTCGCCGACCACCGGCCCTATTCCCCGGGCGACGACTTCCGCTTCATCGACTGGAGCGTCTACTTTCGCACCGACCACCTCTTCCTCAAGCTTTTCGAGGAAGAGGAAGACCTCCAAATCTACATCTTGATTGATTGTTCCGCCAGCATGGCCTTCGGCAACCCCGACAAGTTCATCTATGCCCGCCGCCTCGCGGCCGCTATCGGCTACCTCGGCCTCGCCAGCATGGACCGCGTCCACATCGTGCCTTTCGTGGACAACGTCCCCACGACCGCCGCGGAGTCCCTGCGCCTGCGGGGCAAAGGCAAGGTCTTCCGCCTCCTCTCCTTCCTCGAAAGTCGGGAGAGCGGCGGCGTCACCGATTTGCGCGCCGCCCTACAGCGCTTCAGCAGCGGCAGCCAGAAACGTGGCATGGCGATACTGATTTCCGATCTTTACGACCGCGAGGGCGTGATTCCCGGACTCAACGCCCTCCGTTACCAGAAGTTCGATCCCTACGTGATCCACCTCGTCTCACCGCAGGAAGCCGCCCCCGAGTTGCTCGGCGACTTGCGCCTCATCGACGGTGAGTCGGGACGCACCCGCGACGTCACGCTAACCGAAGGATTGCTGAAAAAGTACCGGCAGGTCTTCGAAGGCCACGGCGCGAAGATGGAGCAGTTCTGCCGCTCCCGCGCCATAGGCTACGCGCGCTGCGTCACCAGCACGCCCTTCCAGGACACCATCGTGCACATGCTGCGCCGGGGGAAATTGCTGCAATGAGCTTCCTCACTCCCCTGGCCTTTCTCGGCTTCCTGCTCTTCATTCCCGTCATTCTGCTCTATCTCCTGAAGCAGAAACGCCGTCGCGTTATTGTCTCCACCCTCATGTTCTGGGACGAGATCCTTCGCGACGAGCATAGCGTGGCCTCCATCACGAAGCTGCGCAAGATTCTTTCGCTGCTCCTTCAATTGCTCGTGCTACTCCTGCTCATACTCGCCCTCGCGCAACCCATCCTCGCGAAAGACACCCTGGGCGCGCGGCGCATCGTGATCTTCCTCGATTCTTCCGCCAGCATGCTCACCGACGAATCCGGTCAGACCCGCTTCGCCCTGGCGCAGCTCAAAGCCCGCGAGGTAATCACCGGCATGGCCTCGGGCGACACCGCCATGCTCGTCTCCGTTGGCGCACACCCGGAAACGGACATGCCCTTCACCTCCAGTAGGCGGACCCTACACGAAGCCCTCGACGGTATCGCGGCGGGCCACGGCGGCACCAATTTCGCCGACGCCTTCGCGCTGCTGAAACAACTCCCGCCCGACGAGCGCGAAACGTGGGTCTACGTCATCGGCGACGGCGCCTTTGACACCGTGCCTTTTGAGGGCGACGAGAAAATGCGCTTCGCCTACCTCCCTGTGGGCGAGGCCAAGGAAAACGTGGGCATCACCGCCTTCCAGGTGCGCCCCCTGCCCGCGCTGCCCCGCGATTTCGAGATCATGTTCACCGTCGCCAACGAAAGCGACGCCGAAGTCACCCTGCCCTTCGAAATCCACGTGGGCGACAACCTCGTGGACGCCGACGAGATCACCGTTCCCGCGCGGGGCATCCTCAATCATTCGTTGCGCCAGTTCAGCGCCACCGGCGGCACGGTGAAGCTCGTGGCCGATTGGGACGACGCCTTCCAACTCGACAACACGGCCTACGCGGTGCTGCCCCCGGCGGTGGTGGTGCCCGTCGCACTCGTGACGGAGGGCAATTACTTTTTCGAGAGCGCCCTCATGACCGACGACGCCATCGCGCTCGAAAGCATGACGCCCGCGCAATACGCCGAGAAGGCCGCCACGCTCGAAGCCAGGGTCATCATCTTCGACGGATTTGTGCCCGAGACGCTCCCCGAGCGCCACGCCATCTATGTGGGCAAGTGGCCCGAAAGTCTCGGCATCACGGCGAGCGGCGAGATCGGCGAGCCCCTCATCACCGAGTGGGACCAGGAGCACCCCGTCAATCGTCACCTCCAGCTTTCCAATATATCCATCGAAGCGGGCCAGCGTCTCACCGCACCCGAGACCTTCACCCCGCTGATCCAGTCCTTCGAGAATCCCCTCGTGCTGTTGGACGAATCCAAGCCCGCCATGACCATGGTCGTCGGCTTTAACACCACGTCCTCCGATCTCCCCCTCCGCGTGGCTTTCCCGATTCTGGTGTCGAACACCATCCGCTACATGACCGGCGGCAACGATCAGGATGCCTGGCGGGCCCCGGAAATGGGCACCGTCCTCGGTCCCGAAGCCATCGCGCAATACGCGGGCGAATCGAAGATCACCAGGGTGCTCGCGCCCGGTGAAACGGTGGAACCGGAAGCGGAGACACCTGAAACCACCGAGGAAGCAACACCCACCGCGCTCGAGTCCGTCCCCGTGGATCGCGCGGGCGTCTACAGCGCCATCACCGATTCGGGCGAGGTCGTACCCCTCTTCGCCGCGAATCTGAACAATCGCCGCGAGGCCAACATCGCCGTGTCTGAAGGGCTGCCCGTCAAGAGCGAGAAGCCCCTGCAGGAAATTACCGATGGCTTCCGCATCGGCGCCGCGCCGTGGCGCATGGTGGCCATCGCGGCACTCGCCCTACTCTTCCTGGAGTGGGGTCTCTTTCACCGGCGCTGGGTGGAGTAGCATATGCAATTTGAGTTTGAAAGCCCGCTGTTTCTCGTCTTGCTCGTGGCGCTGCCCCTGCTCTTCGCCGTGCTGCGCTTTTCGCTCACGGACAGCCCCCTCGGTCAGCGGCTCCTTTCCGCCTTCGTGCGCGGCATCGTGGTGCTCCTCGTTGTCCTGGCGCTCTCCGACGCCCTCTGGCTCCGCACCACCGACGATCCCGCCGTCCTCGTCGTGGCCGATTTGTCCGACTCCGTGCCGAAGGACGCGCCCACCCAGCTTAAGACTTTCCTCGATCAGCTCGAAACCCGCGTGAGCAACCCCTCCATGGCGGGCTTGGTTACTGTGGCGTCCACACCCGAGCTGGTCCAGCCCGTGGTGATGCATCCCGAGTTTCCCGACACCATCGCCGTGCCCGAAGCGGGGGAGGAGACCCGCCTCGCCGACGCGCTCAATCTCGCACGGGAGATCATGCCCCACGAAAAGGTGAACAAAGTTATTGTTTTCAGCGACGGCAACGAGACCGACGGCGACGCTCTCAGCGCGGCGCGGCGACTCGCGGCCCACGGCGTGAAAGTCCACACGATGGCCTACACCCGCGAGGAAAAGCCCGAGGTGCTGCTGGAGGATCTCCAGGTGCCCGCGGAAGTAAAGCGCGGCCAGTCCTTCGGCATTACGGCCACGGCCCACGCCACCCAGGACACCAAAGGCCAGTTCACCCTCTATCGCGATGGGTTCAAAGTGGGGGAGAAGGAGATCGACCTGAAGAAGGGCCCCAACGCCCTCTCCTTCGATGAATCCAATCCCCCCGACGGCCTCGTGAAGTATGAACTCCGCGTCACCACGCCCGACGACTTCTTCGTCGACAACAACGTCTCGTCCGGCATGGTCTTCGTCTCCGGCGAGCCCCGCGTGCTCCTGCTCGAAGGCGAAGAACGCGAAGGCCGACACCTCGCCCGCGCGCTGGAAGCGGAAAACATCCGCGTGGACTTTCGCGAGAGCAAGGGCATGCCCGGCACACTCGAAGAGATTGCCGCCTTCGATGCCGTCATCTTCTCCGACGTGCCCGCCACCGACGTGACCGTCCAGCAGATGTCCCTCCTCCGCAGCTACATCGAAGATCTCGGTGGCGGCTTCATCATGCTCGGCGGCGAGGAATCCTTCGGCCTCGGCGGCTATTACCGCACCTCCATCGAGAGCGCCCTGCCCGTGCGGATGCGCTCCGAGAAGAAGAAAGACACGCCCAGCCTCGCCATGATGCTCGTCATCGACAAGTCGGGCAGCATGGGCGGCGAAAAAATGCAGCTCGCGAAGGAGGCCGCCGTTGCCGCCGTGGAACTCCTCGGCAGCCGCGACTACGTGGGCGTCGTTGCTTTCGACGGTGAGCCCCAATGGGTCGTAGATCTCCAGAGCGCGGGCAACCAGGGGGGCGTGCTGCAAACCATCGAAAGCATCGAAGCCGGCGGCGGCACCAATATCGCCCCGGCCATGGAGGAAGCCGCCACCGCCCTCGCGGGCGTCTCCGCCACCTTCAAGCATGCGATTCTCCTCACCGACGGCCAGTCCCAGGAAGGCGATTACGCCGGCATCGTGGATCGCATGGTGGGCGATCTCGTCACCGTCTCCACCGTCGCCGTGGGCGAGGGCGCCGATACGGCACTGCTGCAGGACATTGCCCGCTGGGGCCGGGGCCGCTATTACTTCACCGCCGACCCCTACGACATCCCTCAGATCTTCACCAAAGAAACCATGTCCGCGTCGAAGTCCTCTCTCGTGGAAGAGCCCTTCCTGCCCCAGGTGCTGCGCACCCACCCGGTGATCCAGGGCATCGACTGGAACAGCACGCCCTTCCTCTTCGGCTATGTCGTGTGCTCCGCCAAGGCCACCGCCGAGGTGCCCCTCATCACCGAGCGCGGCGATCCCCTCCTGGCCACCTGGCGCTTTGGTCTCGGCAAGACCGTCGCCTTCATGTCCGATGCCAAGAGCCGTTGGGCGGGTGACTGGCTCGGCTGGCCGGGCTACAACGTATTCTGGGCCCAGGTCGTCCGCGACACCATGCGCGTGACGCAGAACCAGGGCAACGAAACCCAGATTGCCTTCAAAGGCAGCGCGGGTCACATCATCATCGACTCCGTGGACGAAGACGGCAATTTCGTCAATGGCCTCAACACCGCCGTGCAACTGGTGCGCCCTTCCCTGGAAATGGAGTCTGTTCCGCTGAAGCAGACCGCGCCGGGCCGATACGAGGCCGAAGTAAACACAAACGAAACAGGCAGCTACCTCTTCAAGATTCGTCAAGAATCCGGCGAAGAGACGTACTCCGATTTCACCCGCGGCCTCACGATCTCCTACAAGCCCGAATACCGCCATCTGGCCACCAACACCGAATTCCTGACCGAGATGGCGGCGGCGACCGGCGGCAAGCTGAATCCCACCCTCGATGAAATCATGGCCGTGGGTCCGGAAGAAGCGGTGCGTGTGCGCACCCAGATTTGGCCATGGTTATTGATAGCGGCATTATTCCTCTTCGTGGCCGATGTGGCGGTCCGGAGATTCGACTTGGCGGGCGTGCGCCTGCTCGGCGGCGATCAGCGGTACGGGTGAAGGATGAAGGATGAAGGATGAAGGATGAATGATGAAGGATGAAGGATGAAGGATGAAGGATGAAGGGTGAAGGGTGAAGGGTGAAGGGTGAAGGGTGAAGGATGCCGTTCATCGAACCCATACGACCCATACGACCCATACGACCCATACGACCCATAAGACCCATAAGACCCATAAGACCCATAAGACCCATTCGGCCCCCTACGACAGCCATGGGCCGCATGCGAAATGTAGAGAGAGCTTACACAAAGGGATCGATCATGAAAATTCGGGCACTTTTCATCGCACTGGCGCTGGCCGTCTTCCCCGTCGCGGCACAGGAAGAACCCGTTTCCCCCGAGCGCGCGCAACAGATCCGCGAGCGCTACGAGCAGGTCCTCATCCGCACCCCCATGCAGGACAGCGCCTTTGATCGCGTTTATGCGAGCTACCTCGAAGCCGAAGGCGTGGAGGCCTGGGTCGCGAAGCTGAAGCCCGCCGAGGGCGAGCCCACGAAAGAAAACTGGGTTCTCCTTGGCCGCATTCAGGAGCGCCAGTTCAAGACCGACGAGGCCATCGTCTCCCTGGAGAAGGCCAAAGAACTCGGCGTGCAGGATCCCCAGCTCGATCTGCTCATGGGCCGCCTCTACTACGAGAATGGCCAGGACGGCAAGGCCGCCGCCCTTCTCACCACCGCACTGGAGCAGCCCATCGATCCCGAGGCGCGCTCCAGTGTTGTCCGCATCCTCGGCAACCTCTACATGCGCCAGGGCAAGCGAGACGAAGCCATCACCGCGTGGAAGCGCCTCGCCGAGGACAACCCCGGCGACACCTTCGCCCAGACCGAACTCGCGGAGATTTACGAAGACAACCGCATGTGGGAAGAGTCCATTGCCGCCTATAGCCAACTTTCCGAGGCCTCGGCGAACGACCCCTATCAAAGGTGCCGCGCCCTTCGCGCCATTGGCCGCGCCCGCATCGCCATGGAGGCCTACCCCGAGGCGATTGCCGCCTTCGAGCAGGCCCTCGATCTCGTTTCGCCCGGCAACTGGCTCTTTGAAGATTTAAAAATGCGCCTCGTCGGCGTCTATCAGGATCTCGGTGATCTCCAGGGCCTCGCGACCTACCTCAACGAAAAGCTCGAAGCCAATCCCGCCGACACCGAGTTCCGCGATCTCCTCGCCGAGACCTACACCCGCATGACGAAATTCGCCGAGGCCGAAGCGGAGCACAAAAAGATCCTCGAGCGCGATCCGTCCCGCATCGCCACCCACGAGCACCTCATCACGCTCTACGAGCGCATGGAGCGGCCCGATGATGTGACCGCGACCTACGAAACACTGATCGCACAGTATCCCACCGAGCCCGACTACCTGCGCCGCCTCGGCGAGGTCTATCTCCGTCGCAATCAGCCCGATCAGGCCAAGGCCGCGTGGCGACGTGTCATCGACGCTACCCCCACCGCCAGTCAGCACGCCCAGTTGGCGGAGTGGATGGAGATGTACGAGTTCGCGCCGGAGGCCATCGCGGAGTATGAAGCCGCCCTCGCCATGGAGCCCAATCGCGAGTGGACCTTCAAGCTGGCGGCGTTGAAACACGCCGGTGGGGAGGGGGACGCCGCGAAAGCCCTGTGGACCTCCGTGCTCAAGGAAGACAGTCCGGCCGCGGAGCGCGCCGAAGTCGCCTCGATTCTCGAAACCTTCAAATACATCCCCGAGGCTGAGGCCCTCCTTGCTCAGGCCCACACGCAAGATCCCGCCAACCTGGAGTACGCCCAGGCCCTCGCGAAGAACCTTATGGAGCAGGAAAAGTTCGACGCGGCCCTGCCGCTCTTCGAGCAAATGGCCAACCAGACGGAGAACGAATACTTCCAGGATCGCGGCGAGGGCGGCCTGCTCGACGCCTACGGTAAGCTGGGCATCCTGGCCGAGAAAAAGCAGGAGTGGGAGGACGCCGTCCGCGCGAATCCGGAAGATACCAACTTGCTCATGCGCCTCGCGCGCATGTATGGACGCTCCGGGGACAACACCTCCGCCCTCGGGCTCTATGAGCGCTGCGTGGAGCTCAAGCCGGAAGATGCAAACTACGTCAAGGCCCTCGCCGACGCCTACACCCGCGGCAGCCGCATCGAGGAAGCCATCGAACTCTACCACAAGCTCATCGCCATGGATGCCAACCGCGCCGGTGGTTACTATCGCGAGCTGCTCGATATCTATCTTAAGGCCGACTTCAAAGACGAGGCCATTGAGACCGCAAAGAAAGTCGTGGAGCTGTCGCCCGCCGACGCGGAGGCCTACCTGAACCTGGGTCAGGTCTACATGAATTATCAGCAGTACGACGATGGGCTTTCAGCCTATCGTGGTGCCCTGCGCCTTTCGCCCGACGAGCCCGACTACTATCGCCAGTACGGCCAGGCCCTCCAGAGCCAGGATCGTCTTGGCGAGGCGCAGGATGCCTTCCGCAAAATGCTGGACACGGCGAAGGAAGACGAGACGCGCCTTCAGGCGGTCAATGCACTCGCTCAGATTCACCTCCGCGAGGGTAAGCTGGAAAGTCTCCTCGCCGAATTTCAAAGCCGTGTCCGCAGCACGCCCAAGCGCCTCGCGGCCTATCAGGAGCTGGGCGCGATCCACGTCCAGGCGGGGGACAGCGCCCGCTCGCTGGAGATCCTCGAAGGTGGCTACAACGCCGTGGATGACAAGGGCGAGGCCCTGAAGTCCCTCGTGCGCGCGAGCTACGAAGCCCAGGACTTCGAGAAAGTCGTCCGCTACTTTGAGGAGCTCATCGCCCTCTCCGGCAAGGCGACCGCCTTCGAGTACGAGCGACTGGGCCAGGTCTATGCCCAGTTGGGCGACCTCGACAAAGCGCGCAGCACGTGGCAACGCATTGTCGATGAAGATAAAGACAATCCCAAGGCCTACATCACCCTGGCCAAGGCCCTGCGACAGGCGGGATTCAGCGAAGAGGCCGCCGCCGCGACCGAAGCGGCCTTGGAAAAAGACCCCCACAACTTTTCCCTTCGCTTCGAATATGCCCAGGAGTTGGCGGGCCAGGAGGAGATGGGCAAGGCCTACGAACAACTCCAACTTCTTCTCGATCTCGGTCCGAGCGAGGCCGACAAGGAGAAAGCGAAGAAAGAGGAAGAGCGCGAAAAGAAAGTGGAGCAGATACAGCGCGCGCGCATGGGCTACGAGCGCGTGGACATGTTCTCACCCCACTACCAGCCGGGCCAGCGCTACTACTATGGGAACTCACTTCGCGGCGGCTCCTTTGAAGGCGTCCGGCCCCAGGTCATTTCCACCATGGCCGGCATGGCCGAAAACAGCATCGGCATTGACGAGTTCATCGCGACGTATAAAAAGCGCGTGGAGGAAAACCCCAATTCTCAGCAGGCCCACGAGGATCTAATCCTGGTCTATGAGAACTGTAACAAGCAGGAAGAGGCCCACGCCGCCACGGAAGCCCTGTCCGCCCTCCAACCCGAAAATGTCGATATACTCGACAAACTCGCGGTCCAGTATTCCTACACCCAGCAGACCGACAAGGCCCTGGAGAAGCTCGCTCAGATCGACGTTCTCCAACCCACGCGTAAGAAAAGCAGCGACCTCGCCCGCGTCTATCTCTATTTTCGCGCGGAAAAGAAAGACGAAGCGCGCACCCTCCTCACCAGCCTCATCGACGGCAACCGCGACGACCAGAGCGTCCTCAGCATGGCCGTGAACTTGGCCGCACAGTATGCCGAGAAAGACGTCATCGCCGCCATGCAAGCCAAACTGGGCGACCTCGATCCCAAGTTCAGGAAGAACATCCGCCAGAGCCTGGCCTACGCTTACACGGAAACCGCCGATACCGAACAGGCGCGAAAGATCTTCGAGGAGATTCTCTTCGACGACGACGATCAGGATCCTTACGCCTACCAGATTCCCCGGGGTCGTCGCGTCAGTATTTATGCGCCCCGCATCGGCGCGAATAATCAAAACGTGTACTACGGCGGCGGCGCCTACTATCAATTGCGCAACCTGGGTATCACCACCAGCATCGATTACGCGCGCTCGAGTGCGATCGAGCAGATGACCAAGCTGCTCGACGGCGAAGAAGAGGCGGCCTTCATGCAGCGCCTCCACGACGAGGCCGCGAAGTTTACCACGGGCGAGGGTGCCGCGGCCCGTCAGCGCGCGTGGATCTTCGGCCAGTTGCTCGCGACGCAGTACGTCGCGGGAACGGACTACGCCAAAGCCCGCGAAGTACTCGCTCCCTTTGTCGCGGGAAAAGTGGATGATGCCACGGCCTACAACCTGTGCATCTATATCGATGAGCAGGAAGACAAGTTCGACGCAATGCTGGAGAATTATGCCCAACTGCGCGACCTCTACCCCGGCCAACTCCGTGATATTCTTCGTGCGGAAACGACCACCCTTATGGCGGCGGGCCGTCACGAAGAAGCCGCCGATCGCATTCGCGAACTCGCCCGCCGGGGCACGCCGCCCAACGATCTCGTGGCCATGATTCAGCAGCTCAAGCAGGAAGAAAAGCCGCAACTGGCGAAGGCGCTCCTCGAAGAGCAACTCGCCGGACTCCAGCGCAATGCGCAAGCCCTCTCCATGCTCGCCGCCCTCTATGCCGAGGACAACGACTACGAAAAAGCGATGGAACTTGCCCGAGAGGCCTGGGAGGGAAAGGTGCGGGGCGGCTCGGGGCGGAACTCGAACTTTTACTACTACGGCGGCTACTACCAGTCCTCCGGCATGTCCATCGACGACAACCTGCGCGCCTGGTTTCAATACGCCAAGTCCGCGGGCAAAAAGGACGAGCTCATCGCCGAGTTCAAGACCCGGCTGGAGCAGCAGCCCGCCTCCGTTTCGGCCCACGAGCACTTGGCGTCGCTGTATTCCCTCGACGAAGATCAGGACAAGGCCATCGAGCTTTACAAAAGCCTCATCGAGAAGCGGCCCCACTTCGTGAAGGCAGCCACGGCCCTGGCCCAGCTTTACGAACAGGCGGGCAAATATCAGGAGGCCATCGCCCAGTACGAATCCTTCATCAAGAGCCGCCCCGGCCTCTACAGCGGCATGGGCTGGCAGATTCGCAACCTCTACCAACGCATGGGCAAGGGTGAAGACCTCGCGAAGATCGAAGAGGACATGGTCAAGCAGGCCCGCACGCCCGACCAGCTCCAGAATCTCGCCTGGCAGTTTCGCAATGACGGCGAATTCGATAAGGCGCGCGAGCTCTATCTGAAAATCATCGACATGCAACCCGGCCAGAGCTATTACCGCACCGAGCTCGCCGGTATCCTTCGCGAAATGGGCCGGGATGACGAGGCCCTCGAAGTCTTCGCCAAGTGGTTCGACTCGCCCGTCATGCGTACCCAGGGCTACATCGATCAGCACACCCTCGCCCAGATGGTGGGCCAATACAAGGCTGCGGGGCGACTCGACGAACTCAAAGCCAAGAACGAGCTGACCCGTATCGACAAGCCCGACGATCTCATCGCCAAGTCGGTCGATGCCCACATCGCCATGGCCGAGCACCGCTTCGTTGATGCCCAGCCCCTGCTGCTCGAAGTGATGAAGGCCCGACAGGACGGCAATGCCGTCAACATCCTCATCAACATGGGCGAGTATCAGGACAACGCCCTCACCGTCGTCGAGCAACTCGAGAAAGACGGCATGATGACCAATTTCTGGGATCAGCAGCGCCTTGCTCAAGTGTATCTCTCCGCGGGCGACCGGACCAGGGCCATGGAGGCCTATCGGAAATACGCGGATCAGCAGGGTCAGTGGGGACTCGAAAACGTAATGCGCGGCCTCTACGAATTCGGCCTCTACGAAGAAGCGGAAGACTTCTACCTGAAAAACCGCAAGAAGACCCGCGAGATGGACGGCATCGCGATGAACATGTACATGGAGGGTAACGGTCTGGAGGAACTCGTCCAGGAAATGCTGGCCCAGGAAATCAAAGGACCCGCCGAAGGCCTCGTGGACAACATCGTCCGCGATGAAAAAACCTCCTACGCCCAGGCCCTCCAGATGCTGACGCCCCTCCTCGAACGGGAGCCGGAGAACAAGTTCCTGCTCAACAGCATCATCGACCTCCACGAGCGCAACAACAAGCCCGCCGAGGCCCTGCCCTGGTGCGAGAAGCTCCTCGCCCTCAACGAACACGATGCCGCCACGCGTCGGCGCTTCGCCAATACCCTCGTTTTGAACAACCGCGAGCCGGAAGCCTTCAAACTCTTCGACGATCTACTCGCCGCCAAAATGAACAGCGACAACGCCCTCGTGGCCTTCGAATTCTATCTGGCCCAGGGCCACGTCAATCGCGCCCGGGCCCTCCGCGATCAGTGCGCCGCGACGTTGGACGCGAAAGAAGTTGAACAGATGGATGATCGACTCGCCCGGCACGAGGCGACGCTCGGCAAGGCGCGCGCCTGCGCGGAACGTCTCAAAGCGGCCTTCGAGGCGGCCCCCGACGACAAGCGTTTCAACGCCTGTCTCAGTTTCCTCACCGAAGCGGGCTACCTGGAAGAGGCCTACCTGTTCGCGAAGTCCCAGGTGGACTCGGGTTTCGTGAGCAACCAGATTTTTCACAACGACGGAATCCGCAATGCCGTGCTGCAATACGGAACCGTAGAGGACGTCGTGGCGCTCCTCTGGAAATTCGTCCGCCACGGTGATCGCTGGGATCGCGAATACCAACTTCGCGAGTTCGTGGGCGGCTTCCAGAGAGTGGGCCATGGCCGCGCCTTCGCCGATGCCATTCGTGATCGCGCCCTGGCGGAAACACCACCCTTCGTCGCCCTGTTCGCGCCGCTCTCGGATACCTACACGCAGATGGGTGATCGCCTCTCCGCCCTGGAAGTGACCGATGTCCTGCTGGCGCTTCAGCCCGGACGCCGCGATCACCTCACCCGGAAGGCGGGGGTGCTCGAAAGCATGAAGCGTTACGACGACGCCCTCGCGATCCGCGCCGCGCTGCCCGGTGCCCACGAGCTGAGCATAGAGGCGACGGACACCACGAACATCGCGCGCACCTATCTCGCCGCCGATCGCGATGCCGAAGCCCTCGGCACCATCGAGGCCCTGGCCGCGTGGAACAAGTCTCCCGAGATCGCGGGCCAGATCGGCATGGCGCTCATCGGCGCGTCGAAGTTTGCGGAAGCGATTCCCTACATGGAAAAAGGCATGCGCCACGCCGAATTTCGCAATGGCAACGGCGTAGCGCTCATGAACGCCTATCTCGAAACCGGCGACACGGAAAAAGCCCTCGCACTCTGGCGCGAAAACAAGAACCAGCGCGCCTTCCGCGAGATCTACGCACAGGCGGATCGGGAGCTCTTCCGCCCCGTTGCGCGCGAAATACTCGAAGCACGAATCCAGGCTTTCCCCGCCGAACTGGGCGCCTACGGACAGCTCGGCCGTATCCTGCTGAAGGACGGCGACACCGCCGGCGCGCGCGCGCTCTTTGATCGTGCCCTCACCGCCGTACCGCCCACCATGGCGGGGCAGGTGGCCGCCGGCTACGGTTCCATCCTGGCCGCCGAGGGCCAACTCCTTCCCCTCCTGGAAGCACCGCCGCTCGACGATCCCATGTTGATCCGCGCCATCGCGGCGGGTTACCGCAGCGTGCCCGTGGCGCAGCGTAGCGATGCCTTGCGCGACAACGTGTTGGCCCTGCCCCTGACCGATGTCGGCGACCTCATGGACCTCGCCGCCTTCTTCCAAGGCATGGAAGACAAGGCGACCGCGAGCGCCTTATGGCAGCGCGCTCTCACCCTCGAATCGTTGGAGGACCATCAGCGGATCACCATTCTACAGGCCCTGGCCGAGGCCGACGCACTCGACGATGCCGCCGCCCAGGTACATGCCCTCCTCCAGCAGAACCCCTCCTTGATGCGCGGCAATCCCGCGCTCATGGCCTTCATCGCGAAATCCGGCGGACCCGAAGCCCTCACCCTCGCCATGACCGCCCTGCGCGAGCGCATGCCCGAAGGCGACAACGTGACTTTCTTCGAGAAGCTCGCGGCCTACCACGGGGGTGATGCCGCGGATTTATCGGTGCTGCTCGCCTTCGCCGAAACCGCCACGCTCGAAGAGTGGCAATGGCGTCACTTCGCCAAACTCTGCCAGGACGCGGGCAACAAAGACGCCGAGATTGTCATGCTCAACCGAATCGCCGATGGTGGCTTTGGCACGAGCAATCGTGATCGCGCACTGGCCGAGATCTGCGTGATCGACGCCGAAGCGGGACGTCCCGTGGAAGCCTTTGCGCGCTACCGTGCCATCAGCCCGGCCTACGGGGACCGCGAAGGGCTCATGGAATCCATCGGGAAGACGGTGGCGGCGGATCACATCCCCGCGATGCAAGCCGCCGTGGACGAAGCCATCGCCGCGCGGCCCGGCAACTTGCTCGTGTCGGATTGGATGGGCGAAGTCGCCCAACTGGCCGAGGCCGCCGGTGCGCCCATCGACCTGGCGGCCTGGGCCACCGCCGCGCCGCTCACGCCCCTGCAAAAGGGCGAGGCGCTGCAATGGAGCCGCCTCTATGAGGGTTGGCAAGTCTCCCCCCGCGTGAAGGTGGACCGTTCGGAGGCCTACTTCAAAGAAGAAAACACCAAGGCCGCCCTCACGCCCGAAGGAGCGCCGCTGGACCTCACAGGCTGGGTCACTATCGAGCCAAAGCAGTCCCTCGGTCTTGTAAATCTCGGGCCCGTGCTCTTCCCGGAGGACGATCAGTTCGAGGAATCCGGCGCCATGGCCTACAAGGCCATCGAATCCCCGGAGGGCGGGCCCACCGACCTCGGCTTCGCCTCCAATATCGGCAACGCGCAAGTCTGGGTCAACGGCGTCCTCGTCCAGCAGGCCAATTCCCGAAGCGCGGTCCGCCCCGGCCTCGAACGTTTCCGGGTCGATCTCAAGCCGGGTGTCAACCACGTCATCATCAAGAGCACCAACGCCAACAAACGCTGGCTCTTCTGCCTCGGCGCCCTGGAGCCGCGCCCGCCTCTCGCGATTCCCGCCGCACCGGCGGAAGCACCGGCGGCGGAGGCTCCTGCCATTGCGGCGGCGGGGTGAAGCGCGCGACTCAGACCGATCAGACCGATCGGTCTGATCGGTCAGCTTCCCCCAAACCGCAATTTTACCCAGCCGCCCCGCATCGCGTACAATACCGCCCAGCGAATCCTGTTTCAGCGGAGGAGTAGCATAATTGGTAATGCAGCGGTCTTGAAAACCGCCGCCTTCGGGCTTGCAGGTTCGAGTCCTGTCTCCTCCGCCATGAGCTTTGCAAATCGCCCCGTTGCTACCCCCTTTGGCAGCGGGGCGTTTTGTTTAAGGAATTTAGAATGGTGAATTGAGAATAGTGAATTGAGGACACCATCATTTGGGAAGCTTTCGTGCTTCGTTTCCCATTCACGATTCACTATTCCCAAATATTTCCCATCTGCTATGCTGTCGGGACACCAACCCTTCGGAGATATATGCGAAATGGCTGATGAACCATCAGAAAAGGAAATGAGCCCCGAAGAGTCCGCGACCACGGACCCGGCCCCGCCGCCTGAGGCGATCCCCGCCGAGGAAGCGTCCGCCGCACTGTCCGAACCCGTCGAACCCGTCGAGGCGGTCGAGCCGCGGCTGAATATCACCATTCCCTTCGCGGTGATTCTCATCCAACTGCTTTTCACGCTCTACGTTGCCAATACGAGCACCACGCCCTTCCGAACCTATGTGGGTATCGGTATCATTCCCATCCTGGGTACCCTGGCGCTCGCGGCGTGGTGGGGCCTGTCCATGTCGGTACCCTGGCGTCAGCGCCTCACGGGTCTCGCAATCGTTGGTGCGGCGACCTTGCTGCCCGTCCTTGTCAGCCGTCCCTTTGCACCCTTCCTGCTGGTCTATGTGCTTCCCTCCATGACCACGCTGCTCGTGCTGACGCTCGTGGCCACGGTTCGCTTCGCCTGGTCCGAGCGCCGCCGTCTCCTGTTAATGGCCATGGCCCTGTGCTCGATTTTCTTCTGCTTCACCCGAGTCGCGGGCGTCGATGGCAACATGGCGCCCCTCATCGCCTGGCGCTGGGCCGGGCCGCCGGAGTTGAGCGCCACCACGGCGGTCACTGGAAAGACCGCCGCCGTCGCCTTGAATCCCGAGCCCGAGGATTGGCCCGCCTTCAGAGGCGCCCGCCGCGACAATCGCAACATGGTCGCCCGCTTCGGCGTAGACTGGGCCGCGAATCCGCCCCGTGAGTTGTGGCGGCGCCCCGTCGGCCTTGGCTGGTCCTCCTTCACCGTGATTGGCGACTACCTGTTTACCCAGGAGCAGCGGGGCACGGAAGAGGCGGTCGTGTGTTACGAAGTGGCCACCGGCGCCGAGGTGTGGAGCAATGTTGTTCCCGAGCGCTTCGATGACGTCATGGGCTCCGGCCCCCGGGCCACACCGGCCTACGACAAGGGCAAGCTCTATACCCAGGGCGCCACGGGAATCCTTCAATGTATCGACGCGGCCACCGGCGCGACCGTGTGGAAGCGCGATTTGAGAGAAGACGCGTCCATGGGCGTGCCCCAGTGGGGCTTCTCCAGCTCGCCCCTCGTCGTGGGGGGGCTGGTCTACGCCTATGCGGGCGCGGGCGATGGCAAGAGCCTCCTCGCCTACAAGACCGAGAACGGCGAACTCGCCTGGGCCGCGGGCAAAGGCACCAACGGCTACAGTTCGCCCCACTTTGCCGAAGTGGCCATTGCCCCTCAGATTCTCCAGATCAGCAACTACGGTATCGAGGCCTTTGAGCCCGCCACCGGCCAGGTGCTCTGGGAAGACGTATGGGATATCAAGAGCAACCCCCGCGTCGCCCAGCCCTATGTGGTCGATTTTTACACCCTGATAGCCGGCACCGGCCAGGGCAAGGGGGCGCGGCTCCTCAAAGTCGTTAAGGAAGGGGAGACCTTCGTACCCAAAATCCTCTGGACCAGCGAGAAGTTCCGTCCCTATTTCAATGACTACGTCTTTCATGATGGCTATCTCTACGGCTTCGACGGTAACCGCTTTGCGTGCGTCGATGCCGCAAACGGCTTCATGCGCTGGACCGGAGATCGCCTGGGTGGCCAGATTCTTCTGCTCAATGCCCTGGATATGCTGCTCCTCCTGACGGAAGAGGGCGAAGTGCAACTCGTTGCCGCCTACCCCTCCTCCATCGAAGTAAAGGGTCGACTGAAAGCCCTTGACAGCAAGACTTGGAATCATCCCGTGGTCTCCCGTAACAAGCTCTTCGTGCGCAACGATCGCGAGGCCGTGTGCTACGAACTGCCACCCGCGCCCCCTGCGGAAGAAAAACCCAAAGAGGGTGCCCACTGAGGGGCCCGGCCATCCAGATTCGTGAATAAATCAGGCCCGCCCGCGGTATCGTCATTGCCCGGCGCGCGGCCAGGTAAGGTCGCGTCTGCCCGGCGAAACTGGAACGGTCAAGGAGAACGCCATGGGCTGGATCAGAACAATTCTGTTGGGTGACATCGGTAACCGTCTGGATATCGAAGACAGCGAGCAGGAAATCGAACGCTTGAAGAAGGCCGCCCGCTGGTCCGATAAGAAACGCATCGCAAGCGAAGAGCGACTGGAACAGGTTGTCGCGGAAAACGCGGAACTCAAGCTCTACCTGGTCGCCACACTCCGGCTCTTGATGGAAAAGGGTGTGTTTTCCCGCGAAGATATCGAGTCCATGTCCAGCATGATCGACTGGGAAGATGGCGTGGCCGACGGAAAATTTTCCGGCCCCATCGTTTGAAGACCTCATCGTAAATAAAAGCCCCGCACGCGTGACCGCGTGCGGGGCTTACAAGTTCAGAGGAGATGCCGGAGGGGGCATCCGACATCTCCGGTGAGGTGCCGCGCCTGGCAGGGCCAGACGCGGCAGAGATCGTCTTCACCAACGAGTGAGTTTAATCCTTGCGCAGCGCCTTCAACCCCAGGAATGCTGCGACCGGCAGTGCGATGACCGCCGCGAGCAGTGTAACAAATAGTACACCTCGGTTTCCACTTTCCTCTTCCAGCGGGGTGGCCGCGGGCGCCGGAACCCCATCGGTGGAAGGAATCAATGCCGCCGATGCTTCGTCCTCCGCGGCGCTGCGGCGGCTGCTCAGGGAAGCAGTCTTCCCCGCCAGCACCATGGATTCTTCTCCCGTCTCCGTGGACGGTTTCGGCCCGTTGCCCGGCGGAAGTTCCGTCGTCGCCGTGGATTCACCGCCACGGCTTCCCGTGGGCGACTCCGACGCCACCGCGAGGCCTCCCGCAGAGCTACCGGCGGCTGCTTTGCTGGTCGCGGCCTTATCTTTGTTCTCGGTGGGCTCGGCTACGATGAACTTGAAGCTACCCGCCGGTCGCGCGCCGGGATCCGCCTCCGCTTCCGTCGGACTTTCCGGTCGCTCCGCGTCGTTGTTTGGCTCCTCGGCGGGGGACTCCTCCGCCACTTCCTCGGCCTGGTTCTCCTCGCCAAACTTCACCACGCGGGCCTGACCGTTTGAATCGATCTCCACACCCTCATAGGTCGCCATGGTGGGCTCGTTAATCTGCAACTCGGACTGGCCGTTGGCCGGTTCGCCGATCTTCTCCAGCACAACCTGCACCACCGTGCCCGGTTCCACAACGTTCTGGTTAAAGCCCATCATCACCACGATGAATTCGCCCGGCTCGGCGACATTGGAACTCACCTGCTTCTGGGCGGTCGCTCCGGAGGCGCCGATCTGCGCGGAGACCGGGCTGAATACGGCCGGGTCATAAGCCAGGCGGAAATCCAGCGCGGCGACCCCTTCGGCATTGCCCTGGAGGTTCACGGGAAACGTATACTGGTTATTCTGGACGACGGGCCGTCCGATGCTCAGGGTCCCCGCCGGGGAGGGTAGCGAGGAAAGGACCAGGGCGGAAGCGGCCAGCATGAGACGGGCGCGGCGCGGCATCATCGCGCGATCACTTTTTGCGGTCGGTCGGTTCAGATCCAGCTCTCCATGAGGTTGCAACCCTTCACAGGTCGCCATGCTCGCCGAGGGAAGGCCCCAGGCCGTCTGAGTGTCCCAAGGCTCTCCTGACTTAACGAAGTCCAGCGCCATCCGTTGACACCCGATCCGAAGTCCGGGGCATATACGGCGTCATTCCACCGAATTCTCTACCGGTGTCCCTTGCTCGCTTTCCGGAACCGAGGCGCTGGCCGCCTTCGGCGTTGCACGGGGCGATTCCGCCGGACGCAACGCGAGCCAGGGCATGGAATCGGAAATGATCAAGGGATTTCGGGCCCAGTAGTACCGGGCAATAAGTACGTATAAGTAAAACCACACCAATACTTTGAGGCCGATCGCCCCCAGCACGAGCGCCCGGTCGATGGCGTCTCGGATGTGGACAATTTCCTCGATCGGCAGGTTGATAAACGCCACGAAGGCCAGCAAACCAATCTGAAAGGCTTTGCCAATCGCTTCCAGCGGCGGCAGCCCCGCCTCCACACATCGGTGGTAGACAAAATGGGCGAGAAATCCTGTCAGGCACCAGGAAATAAAGTGAAAGGAATTGATGACCGCATTCTGGCTGAAGACATACCCGGCCTCTCGCAGCAGGTTATAGGTCAACTCCGGCCAGAGTCCCAGGAAGAAGAAGAGGCACCAAAGCAGCAACGCGGGCCAGCGCCAGAAATCGCGCGCGGGTGAAGGAGCTGACACTCGAGACCTCCAGAATTCGGTGAAAAAGGGAACAAATCAAAACATGCCCAGTCCGGTAATTGGAACAAAGCACCCGTAGCGAAGTCAAGGAAGGATGACGCCCTTGGATTCATAAACTAAGTGCAACAGGGTCTCGTTTCCCTGTTTGTCACTGTGGTCATGGCTTGCCGAATGTAGGA